>JAUQXD010000001.1 GCA_030834835.1 Thermoflexales bacterium
AAGGCGTCCAATATGCCGCCACCGCGTACATCAACTTGCTTAACGCCCACCACGTCCAGATCAGCATGGCCGAGGTCGGCGCAGCCTGGCAAAACGGCTATGCGGAGCGACTCATGCGCACCATCAAAGAGGAGGAGGTTGACCTATCCGACTACGACGACTATCATGATGCTTACCAGCAGCTCGGCCATTTCCTCGACGAGGTCTACATGCACAAACGCATTCACTCCTCGTTAGGCTATCTCACGCCGGCGGAGTTCGAGGACCAGTGGCGAGCGCAGCCAGCTGCCTGCTAACAAGTTGTGTTCCAAACATCGATTTCGTGTCCAGCTTTTCAATCTCACTACAGAGTGGTGAAGCGCGCGACCTCTAGTATACGATGATGGCAGGACTCAAAGTGCATGGCGAGAAAACAAAAAGTCTTTCCACTCACTGCAGAAAGACCGCACATTCACCTGCGAACCTAACGTGTGTCGTGGGTAAGTTGAGATATATTTCGACTCATAGACTTGCAGTCAATTCTCAGCAAACTCCTCTCAACGTTTGATTGACAAGCGGGGTGAATGATCATACACTCACTACAGCCGCCGTTCCCCTCTCCTATCCATAGCATTATCTGATCGTAAACTGAATACTTATCGCCGAGTGCGAACCAAAGGAGCTGTGCCATGCGCCGACTGGGTCTCTGCCTGCTGGCTGTGCTATGCGCGGTAATGATTGGCAGTCCTGTACTGATCACGCCGCCGGTGTCGATCGGTGCCAGCGGGATCATCCCCGCCCCGACCGGTGGCCTGGCCCCCACGATCGCGTTGAACGTCAATCACGGTTACGCGGGGCAAGCCGTCACTGTGACGGGCGGTGACGTCAATCCCTATCCCGCCGTGCGCCTGGCCTGGTTGCTGGGCGGCACGACGCAAACGGCGGCCATCGCCTATCCTCAAGCGAACGCATACACCTCAACGCTCAGCGTGCCAGATGATGCCGAACCCGGAGCCGCCAAAATCTGCGCGACGGTGACCGGCACCGCACAAGCCGAATTCGCGTGCCTGCCGTTCACGATCGATTCGCCGCCGCCCGGCAGTGTCTCCGGCCAGATACCGCTGACCTCGACGTTTCAAGCGGGTCAACGGCCGCAAGCCATCGACGCCTACTTCGCGCTATACGACAACGCCGGAACCGAAGTGGCCCGCACGCCCATCAACGGTGATGGCTCCTTCACCCTCGACGCTGTGCCGCGCGGCGCGTATCAGACAGGCGTCGTCGGTGCGGTGCCGGTGCTGGTCGAGACTCCGCCGCTGAATATCTACCCCGGCCAACTCACCACTGCGACCATCCAGTTGTCCGGCTGCCACGCGGCACGCATCGCGTCGATCGGCGCGAACCCGGCCAGCGCGTCGACGTTGCACACGGTGACCGGCGGCGCGACGGTCTCGCAAGAATTTGGGACGTACGTGAATCTGGGTCCGGCCGGCACGCCCGTCAATGTCACGTTCAGCGCCACACTGCAAACAACGGTGGGGACGGTCATTTCAGACGTGACCTTCGAAATCAAGCGGCCCGACGGGTCGCGCTTTACTATCGGCACAGATACGACCGCACCGTATCAAGCCACCTATAACGTGAGCCTGCTGCCGGTCGGCACATCGACGCTTTACGTGACTGTCCATCCGCAATCGGGTTCGTGCGCCAGCCTGGTGCCCATCCTCGTCATCGCCAATCCGATGCTCGACTCCAACCTTCAGCCCGGCGCCACCATGGCGTGGACTGCGGGCACTCAGCGCTATGATTTCCAGGGCGCGATTCCCAATGTCGGCGGAGCCCTGCCCCTGGTCTACACCACGCCGAGCCTGCCGTTGGTAGGCACGCTGGAAAACAAGTTGTCGGCGGGGCTGTTCTTTAACGGCAGCCTGCAATTGAACGGACAGACTACGCTAACCGTCATCAATGCGTCGGCGCTGGCCCGCCTGTTAAACACCACTGTCTACAATTCCACCCAGTCGCTGCTGGGCGCAGGCGTGATCACCTTCAATCGGAACAATCTGGCTGCCAGCACGCTGGCCCTGGGCCAGCGGACACTCTTGTCATTCAATACCAACCAGCAGGTGTTTAGCGGAGTACTCGCTTCGTTCTGGGGCGTGGTCAGCGTCAACGCCAGCGTGTCGGTGGGCGTCGGCGGCCAGCTGCTTATCTCAGGCACGCTCAAGCCGCTCAAACCAGCAGCCGAGGTGATCCTGACGCCTGTGATCTCGCCGCATGTCACCGCCAGCATCTGGGTCAGTCTGTTGTTGAGCGTGGCCACCGCCGGCGCTGATGTCACAACCACGGCGTCGTTTTACCTGCCGCTGCACATCAATACCGAAGCCACGCCCAAAGTCAAATTCGATCAGACGTGTTTGAAGCTACAGACCGTACTCAGCGCGTGGGCGCGAGTCAATTTGCGTTTCGTGAAGAAGAGTTGGAATATCGGCAACTACACTTTGTTGAACTACAATCCGTGCGGCTTGGCCATGGCCGATCGGGCGGGTGCAGGCCCGATCGCGATTGCGCCGCCCAGCGTGATGGCCTCGCCTGCGGTCGCAGCCAGTCCCACTGGTCAAGCACTGGCCGTGTACGTGCTCAATACCACGCCCGATTTGATCACGCCAACAATGCAGATTGCCGCTTCGACTTGGAACACAGCGACCCGGCAATTCGAGACGCCCGCATTGATCAGCGATGGTACGCATGCCGTGCAAGACCCGGTCGTAGCGTATACCACCCACGGCGGGCAGGAGACCACGATCGTGGCGTGGACCGAAACGGTCATGTCGTTGGCCGAAGACGACGCTGGCCCGACCAGCGATCTCAACTATTACCTGCGGCGGCAGGAGATTTTTACCTCGATGTTGATCAGCGGCACATGGACGACACCGCTGCGACTGACGAACGATCTGATTCCCGATGGGCGCGGCGCGCTGGCCGGTGATGCCGCTCATGTGCGACTGACGTGGACGCGCGACCTCGACGGCGACATTACCACTCGCACCGACACGCGCATCGCCACCACCGAGTGGCGCGACGACGCGACCGGCTGGCGTGCCTTTGAAGTGCTGGCCGCGCCGACGATTTCATCCACCACCAGCAACAGTCAGGTCAGCGTGGCGCTCGCCCCGCCCGGCCAGATCGGCGACCATCTGGCGTGGACGGTCGATCTGGACGCGGACTTGAACACGAACAATGATCGCTATGTCGCCTGGTCGAACAATCAATTGGGGGCGTGGAATACCATCGTCTTGACCGAAGCCCAGCAGATGCCCGCCGGCATCGATTCACCCAGCATCGACATTGATCCGCTGTCCAGCGCCGGAGCGCCGCAGTTCGCATTCATCGTTCGCACCAAAGACGGCGACGGCGTTACCGATACCGGCATCGGCAATCAAGGCCAATTGTGGCGGGCGTACTTCGATGTGACCGGTCTGCACAGTGAGCCGGTCATGGATGGAGCAGATTTCGTTTACGCGGAAAGTCCGGTGCTGCGTAGCACTCCGGCTGGCCGAGCGCAGTTGATCTTCCGGCGCTTTGGCACAGCCGAGACAATGGGCGCACTGGGACAATTGTCGCTGGCCGTTAGCCCATCCTCCGCTGCACCGTTTTCGCCGCCGCTGTATCTCACCGGCGACGATGCACAGCAGCACTGGCAGCCCGCCGTCACGCTCGATCCGGCCACGGGCAACGAGTTGATCCTGAATGTCAGTCGAGCCGCGGTGAGTGCCGCTGAAGTGAAGCAGCTTCAGCGCGTGTATAAGCCGGTGTCGTCCGAAGCTCGATCGGATACACATCCGCATGTCATCACGGCGCAGGATGATCCGGTTGAATCGTTGTTGCTGGAAGCGGGCGCGGATCCCGCGATCGATCCGGCGGTGGCGATCTCGACACAGCACGCGCTGCCCGGTTCCACTGTTTGGGTCACGACGACCGTGCGCAATGTTGGCTTGCAGCCCGCCAGCGACATCGTGGTTCACGTTTACAGTACGAGCACGGTATTGTCACTGGTCGATGTGTTCACCGTCACCGGCCCACTGGAAGTGAACGAAGCCGTAAGCCTGACGCGGCCGGTAACGCGCACGACTGGCGCACAGCAGATCATCGTTCAAGTCGAAGCCAGCAACAGCAATACCAGTGTCACCAACGATACGGCCAGCGTCGATCTGCAAGCAATGCCCGCGCCGCAATTCGTCGGCGTAGCGGCCAGCACGCTATCCGAGCCCGCGCTCGATGTGTCATGGCTGCCAGTCAAGGTGTCCGGTGTCGAGGGCTATCGCGTCTTGCGCCGTGAGCCGTCGAATAGTCCGCTCTATGATCTGGTCGGCGAAACGATCGGGGCGGCGTACACTGATCGGTTGTTGCAGCGTGGCCGGATGTATTGCTACGTCGTCGAAGCGTATGACGCCGCCGGGGTGTTGTCGGCTGACAGCGACGAGGTCTGTGTCACGCTGGCCAATCTGCGCGTGTTTCTGCCCCTGGTCCTGAAAGGCCCGTGAGATTGCGCGGAAAAAAGACTTGCACTGCTCCACCGTGAACGCGCGTTAGCCGTAGCCGCGCACTGGGCCAATTGAACTAGATCGACACGCGGCCCAGTGTGGTCAGCGTTGGCTAGCGATGCTTCGGCACATACGCACACGTCATCACAATTAGATGAGGCCTGGACATAAATCAACGACCGCGCCGGACTTGCGGCCGACGCGGCCACCGCCGTAACATAGAGGTTGCCCAACCATCTCGTACGGAGGTGCCTCTATGTTACCGCTGGATAGCCTACTTGTCATCTTGGTCAAATTGGTTGATCAGGTTCCAATGCCAGCCTCGCCGCCCAAGGGTGCGCGCGGCCATCCTAAAGTCTACAGTGATCGGTTGTTCTTGAAAGCCCTGGTCATCATGATCATCCGACAGTTACACACAGTGCATGAATTGTTGAGTGTCTTAGCCCAACCGACCGCCGAGATGTCCATGTTGCGGGCGCATTTGACGGACATGCACGGTCGCTTTCCCAGTCGCCGCACCTGGGAGCGGCGCTTAGCCGCAATCCCCGACGCCTTGCCCGGTCAGATTGGGTGTCTGGGGCGCGTCCTGGTGGCGGTGCTCCAACCTTGGCGGACCTGTGGTCGGGCAGCGGCGATTGATAGCACCGTGTTGCGCGCCCGAGGTGGTGTCTGGCACAAGAAAGATCGGGAAGCGGGTAACGTGCCCCACACCTCGATTGATACCGAAGCGGCTTGGACTAAATCCGGCTGGCACGGCTGGGTGTACGGCTGGAAACTTCATCTCGTGTGTACCTGTGCGGCCGTCTGGATTCCGTTAGCCGCCGACTTGACCCCGGCCAATCGAGCAGACAACGAACAGGCGCCGACCCTCCTACAGGAATTGCCAACCGAACTGCGCTTCGTCTTGGGTGACCAGCATTATCACGATCCAGAACTCGATACGTTATGCGCGCAGCGACACTGCCAGTTGGTGACCACCCAGAACACCAAGGGCCATCCCTATCCGCACACCGACCCGGGTGTTGAGGTGCGGCGCATGTTGCACAAGACGCGGTCCATCGCCATCGAGAACTTCAACGAGCAATTCAAAGGCATCTTTGATGGTCACGGCCAGGTGCCCACGAAAGGCTTACGGGCGACGCGTCGATTCGCCTTGTCAGCCGTGTTCGTTTACCAAGTGACCCTGTTATATCGTCATCTAATCGGTGCTGACTTACGGGTCGGCCTGAAAGCGTTCCTAAAAGCGGCTTGAGATTTATGACCAAGCCTCATTTAGATGCAATTGCCCTACCTCGAAGCGGGTCGGTTATGGCCCGAGCCGCTCATTCAACTGAACCCCTCGTTTGAACCTGGCGACTGGATTGACGATCTAGTCCGCCAAAACGTCCTGCACCCCGAATGTTCCAACGTCTTTCGCCGTGACAAGGACAAGCCTGAATACCACGGCGCGGGCCAACCGCTGCGCTTGCACAAGCATCAGTCGGATGCCATCCGGTGCACAGACGGGCGCCAACTACGTTCTGACCACGGGTACCGGCTCAGGCAAGAACCTGGCCTACATCGTCCCGATCGTCGATCATGTGCTGCGGCGCGGATCGGGTAATGGGGTGCAGGCCATCGTTGTCTATCCGACGGACGCGCTGGCCAACAGCCAGGAGGGCGAACTCAAGAAGTTCCTGCAGTTGGGCTATCCTGATCAGACAGGGCCAGTGACTTTTGCACGATATACCGGTCAGGAATCGGATGAGGTGCGCCAGCGGATCATTGCCAATCCGCCCGACGTTATTCTCACCAACTATGTGATGTTGGAACTGATCCTCACCCGGCCGATTGAGCGCCAATTGGTGGAGGCAGCGCAAGGTCTGCAATTTCTCGTGCTCGATGAACTGCACACCTATCGTGCATCGGCGACCCGCTGTCCAGCTGGCTGGAGAGCACCTTTGGGCTCGCGCGCGAACCGTTCACGTGGGACGAGGATCGGCGCGCGCAATTGCGGGCGGAACTCGACGCGTATTATGCGCGGCTGTACGGGCTGAGTCGGGATGAACTGCGCGCCTACGGCGTGTGCTCGATCCGCAGGACGTGTATGGTTGGGACCCTTCGACAGGCTCACGCCTTGCCCGCCACTTTGCGGCGGAGGCGCGCTGGGCGGGGTAGGTTTTCCGGGGAGACGTTCCGCGCGCTGACAAAGTCCCCGTCTTTCGCCAAGCGCGCCCCCGGCACATGGTGCCGGAAAGGGCGTGGGGGAAGGAGAAGGAGTTGAAGGCGTACGGGGACGCTGCGCAGTCGGACGAGGCGACTCGTGTTGGAGAAGTGGGATGAGATGGAAGAATGAAGTGAAGTGGCGGGGGCAGTATCGACTTCAAGCGTAAAGACTAAACCGAGGGAGGAGGCGCGAGACAACAAAAACATTTAGGAGCCGCATAAGCATGAACACGAAGAAGCAATCATTCATTGCACTCCTCATGGTGTGCAGCCTGGCTTCGATGTGCGCGTTGATCGTCCTGTTGGGCATTGCACCGGCGCACGCCGCCGGCTCGTCTGCGCCAAGCACCGCCCCGGCCAGTCCGCTGGCGACGACGTGGGTGGTAACGAGTTCCACCGACAGTGGCGTGGGCACGCTGCGCGCGGCCATGGTCGCCGCTGCATCCGGCGATACCATCACCTTTGCTGGCGACTATAAGATTTACCTGTCCAGCACGCTAACGATCAGCAAGCACTTGACGATTGACGGTGGCAACCGCGCGATCACCCTCAGCGGCGACACGGGCAACGATGGCAGCCCCAACGTGGGGATATTTTCCATTAACAGCAGCGGCGTCGCCACTCTCACTCACCTCAGCATCGTCAGCGGCACAGCGCCCATGCCTCTCTCAGGCGCTGGCGGCGGTATCTTGAACAACCAGGGCACGGTGACGGTGCAAAACAGCACCCTCGCCGGCAACTCCGCCGACTATTTCGGCGGCGGTATCATGAACAATCAAGGCACGGTGACGGTGCGGAATAGTACCCTCTCCGGCAACTCGGCCGGCAACGGCGCCAATACCACCGGCGGCGGCGGCGGCATCATGAATAACCAAGGCACAGTGACGGTGCAAAACAGCACGTTCTCCGTCAAGGTCGCCCGTGTCAACAGCCTCGGCGGCGGTATCATGAACAACAATGGCACGGTGACGGTGCAAAACAGCACCTTCTCCGGCAACTCGGCCAGCCTTGCTGGAGGCGGAATCGCCCATGACTATAGCGGTGGCGTGTTGATGAGCATGTCCAATACCATTATCGCCAACAGTTCCTCTGGCGGCGATTGTTACAGCTACAACCCTGTCACCCCTAACAACCATAACCTGATTGAAGATGGCAGTTGCAGCCCGTTCCTTAGCGGCGACCCGCTGCTTGGCTCCCTGGCCGATAACGGCGGCCCGACCTGGACGTTTGCCTTATTGCCCGGATCGGCAGCCATCGATGCGGGCAACGAAGCCGCCTGCCCCGCCACCGATCAACGCAGCGTCGCCCGCCCGCAGGGCGCGGCCTGCGACATCGGCGCGTACGAAGTGGAGCAGTACACGCTGAAGATCGGTGTGGCTGGAAACGGCAGCGGTGTCGTGACGCCAGCCATTGGCTCCCATTTCTATCTCAGCGGCACGGCGACGCTGGTCCCCATCACAGCCACGGCGAATGTCGGTTCCTCGTTCGCCGGGTGGAGCGGGAATCTGAGCGGTAGCACGAATCCCACCTCGATCCTGATGGACGCCGACAAGATCGTGACTGCCACGTTTGCGCTTCAGACTTTCACCATCACGCCCACCGCCAGCGCGAACGGTGTGATCGCCCCGGCCACGCCGCAGACGGTGAACTACAGTGATTCCATCACATTCACGCTTGCCGCAAACACCGGTTATCATGTCGCCGATGTGGGCGTGGACGGTCTATCGCAAGGCCCGATCGGCTCCTACACCTTCCACAATGTCCAGGCCAATCACACTATCACGGCGGCCTTCGCCTTGAATCCACCGACCGGGTTGAAGGCCAGCAACGATAGCCCGACCGTGCTGGGCGACATGACCACTTTGACCGCGACAGTAATGGGCGGCCTCAATGTGACCTATCAATGGGATTTTGGTGACGGGCAGACGGGTAGCGGCGCGCTGGTGACTCACACCTTCGCCAGTGCTGGTCACTACACTGCCCTTGTGACGGCGACTAACGACGCGGGCGTCCTCAGCGCCGCCACTCCCATCACGATCACCAACCAATTGCCGGTGGCGAATGCCGGAACCGATCAGACCGTTTACGCTGGAACACTAGAGCGATTTCCGATTTGATTTACACAAAGAATCGATTAAACTGGATTGCATGAAAGCCTATTCCCAAGATTTACGTGAACGTGTGATTGCAGCCGTTGACGCGGGCCAACAATCACACCGAGAGATTGCGGCGAC
>JAUQXD010000623.1 GCA_030834835.1 Thermoflexales bacterium
ACTGGGTACGCAGAACAAACGCCTCAAGGCCGCTTGGGATCACGACTATCTGCTCGCGTTGCTGACCCAATAAGATGCAATTGCCCTACCCTTCGCTACGCTCAGGGTGACGCCCTTTTGGCTACACCTGCACAATTTGCGACGTTTGTAAATGGACTTTGTGAGAGCCCTGCACTAAACTCACAGTGATGATGTGCCCATTATCACTGTCCGACCACGCCGCTGTGGCACAGCTAAACGCGCCGGTCAAATTCGCGTCGATGGCAACGCGCCGTCCGTCGAGAGCGAGATCAACCATCGGCGTGAGTTTGAACGACCCCGCGTTGTTGACGAGCAGATCGATCTTCTGGCACCGATCGACCGCCCCGGCGACACAGGCCTCAACCGCCGCCCGATCAGGCCCACGCGAAACTTTTCACGCGACAACGCCTGCGCCGCCGCCAACCCGATCCGCCGCCGGCGATAAGGGCTGTCTTCATTTGGGTTGTTTGTGCGGCAGCGCCTGAATCTGACGCGCCAGATCGAAATCGCGCCGCGTCAAACCGCCCGCGCTATGTGTGGTCAGTTCGATTGTGACGTGCCTGTAGCCGAAGAGCCGAAGATCGGGATGATGATTGGCCGCCTCGGCCAGCTGCCCGATCGCGCCAATGAACATGATAGCGTGTGTGAACGACGGCAGCGTGTAGGTGCGTACCAGCTGGTTCGCACGCACCTCCCAGCCGAGCAGTGATCTCATCGGAAGTGAGTATGGGCATGTCACGACTCCTGGCAGTTCGCCGTACATCCTGCGCACACGCTTCGGCGTGTTGAGCAGGCCGTCGCGCGCCGGGTTTTCACCCACGTTTGATAGAATCCGACGCACCGCCCGGCTCCGGCGACGTGGGCCAACTGGTTGATGAAGAGTGCGTGCGACATGGTTGTCCTTTGAACCGGATGTTACTCGTAAGTTCTATCATCCCGCCATGCAGTCGTCAAGGTTGGTTAAGCTGACCGCACGGCTCTCACAAAGTCCGCCTCGGGTTCATCAGCAACAAGCGCAGGGCTTGCTCGGGATGGGCAGCGTAATAGCGGCGGGCTTTCGCCAAGTTGGTCCAGTCGCGGCCAATGGTCAGGCCAATGACTAAGTTATTGAGC
>JAUQXD010000624.1 GCA_030834835.1 Thermoflexales bacterium
CCGCTGACGAATTCGTCAGCGGCCCACTTTTTGATTCTGAAACAGGGTGAGTGTTGCTCCTATGGAAACATCTCTTCTGGCGCATTAGCCCGGGTGCGGCGCAGCAGCAAATAGAACGCGCTCAACACGCCGCCCATGATAAGAATGAAAGCGAATCCGCTGAAGTCCTGCCCGATGATTTTGAGGCCAACCGCCAACCAGCAGGACCAGACTACGGCCAAGTAGCCAAAGGCGGTATTCAACCGGTGTGCCAGTGGCAACTTGCGCCACTCTTTGCCAGCCAGCAGCAACAGACCGGCCGGAGCCGCGCCCAGCTGCACGACGGTCCAACACATAAACCAGCCGTAAGCGACAGAGTCTTCACCGGTAGTTCCGAGCATGCTCGCCGCCAGCGTCGCAGCCGCGCCCAGGAAGAACAATAGCAGGCGCTGCCACTTTTCAAGTTGTTTTTCCAGATAGTCGATCGTCACGGTCAATCCTCCTATGCTGAAATTACGGGGCGGCAACGGCCTGAATTCGTTCGGCAATGGCGGGTTGTTCAAAGACGAGGATGTTGCGGCGGATGAACCGGGCCAGCAATTCCGTGCCCGCTTCAGTCAGACGGTAATATCGGCGCTGCGGCCCTACCTCTGATTGCCGCAATTCACTGGCGACGATGCCGAGCGATTCAAAGCGGTTGAGGGCGCGATACAGGCTGTTGTCGTCGGCAACGATCGTGCCCTGGCTCAGTTCGGCGATTGCGGGACTCAGTTCGTAGGCGTAGGCCGGGCGCTCGTGCAAGAACAGCAGCACCCAGAAAGTGAGCAGCCCTTTCTTGTAAACGTCTTCCCAGTTCTTGAGCAGATCATCGACATCGATCGGGTTTTTGTGCGGCATGGCGTGGTTGACCTCGCTATTATACCACAAGTATAATAGCACGACCGGGCCGCGTTGTCAATAGCCAACTGACTGAAAAAGTTGGCCGGGCGGGGGGACTCAGCCTATTCCAGCGCCCAGTTCATGGGCAGGGTGAAGACGAACTGGCTGCCGGCGCCGTTCTCGCCATCTTCGACCCAGATCTTGCCGCCATGCGCCTCAACCGCCAGCCGGCAGAAGGTCAACCCCAGCCCGAAGCCGCGCGTGCGCGCCTGATCGCCGGCGGCCTGGGTGAAGCGATCGAAGAAGCGCTGACGTTGATCGGGTGGAATGCCGCGCCCGGTATCGATGACTCGAACGGCGATGTGATCGGCGTGCTGCGTCGCCCGGATCGCGATCTGCCCGTGGTTGGGCGTGAACTTGATCGCGTTGTCGAGCAGGTTTGCCAGCACCCGATCGATCATGTCGGCGTCGATCATCACTTCCGGCAGGTCGGGGACATCGACCGTCAGGGTCAGCTGGTGCTTCAGCATCAGGTGGCCGACGCGCTGCGTGACCGTCTGCGTGAGATAGGCCAGATCGGTGGGCACTGTCTCCACATAGACCTGGCCGGCTTCCATGCGCGAGACGTCCAGCATCGAATCGATCAGCCGGATCATCCGATCGGTGTTGTGGGTGGCCAGATTGAAGAGCTCGGCATTGGCGTGCAGCACCTCATCGGGCACGGACATGGTCAGTACGCCCAGCGCGTTGACGATGACGTGCAGCGGGTTGCGCAGATCGTGCACGATCAGATCGACCGTTTCCTGCTGCAGCCGCTGAACCTCCAGCAGATGCCGGTTGGCGACTTCCAGTTCCACTACGTGCTGGGTCAGGCGCTGCTGGGCGGCCGCGCTGGCGGTGCGCTCGTCGTCGGCGGCGCGCAGCCGCGCGCTGAGCTTGCGCAGCAGGTTGCGATCGAGCAGTGAACTCTCGTCGAGCAGCTGTAGAAAATCCTCGCGCGTGATCTTGAGCAGTTCCACCGACTGCACGGCGACCACGGTGGCCGAGCGCGGCAGATCGTCGATGAGAGCCATTTCACCGACGAATTCGCCCGCGTCGCGATAGCCCAGAATGAGCGGCGCATCGAACGTGCCACGGATCACGGCCACGCCGCCGGAGCGGATGAGGTACATGGCGTCACCGGCGTCGCCCTCGTAGAAGATCACCTCGCCCGCGTCGAAGGCCACCGGCGTCGTCATCTGGCGCAGGCCGGGCGGCAGCAGGCGGATGATGCCGGAATCGATCACGGCCGACGAGTCGGCATCGGACTGATACGCCGTCAATAACTGATCGAGTTGCGTAGAGGTAAGTCGATGATGCGTCACGATGCTGGCTCCAGTTGAGTGTGCAGGCGGTGGCCCGGGTCGATGTCCTGACTCAGTCGCTGTCGATAAGAGATCAAATGTTGGACCGGCTCAAAACCAAGTTCGCGGTAGAGGGCAATGGTCTGATCGTCATCGCCCCAGGCGTCGAGTGTGATGGTCTGGCAGCCGCGCGCCTGCTGCCACTGCAGGGCGGTGAATATCAACGGTCGATGAAGTCCCTGATCGCGATGGGCGGGCAACAGGCCCGGTCCATTGATGTGGCCTTCGGCGGTTGACTGTACGCCGCTCTGGGCGCGCTGTTCCGCAATACAGAAGCCGGCAACATCACCCCGGGGCGCAAACACCAGGAGTATACCTTCATGATCGAGTCGCGACAACCACGGCGCGCGCGCTTCGCCAGGCTTCGGCCCATAATGTCCCCAGCGGTCACGCTGACTCTCCAGCGCGGCGACAAGCACGGAACGGTCTTGCACCGCGGCGTAACTGTGGACGGTGTAGCCGGCGGGCCAGACAGGTTTTTCAGGGGCAGCACTCAATCGGGCGCGGAGCAGCCAGTAATCACCGGCGACCTCGAAGCCCTGTCGCCGCAAAAAGCGATTTGAGTCTTGATTGCGTTCGTTGGCATGCAGGAC
>JAUQXD010000625.1 GCA_030834835.1 Thermoflexales bacterium
CTTTCAGCGTGGCGTCGCATAAGGGACCGCACAAACGATCGAGGATGGATGTGGCTCGAAGAAACGCTTGCACTTCTGCCGATTGGCGGCTGACTACTTCATCGAGCAGATACTCGACGAGATAGCGATGACTGCCGGCGAAAGCGGCGATGAAGCCTGTTTTGTCCGCACGACCAGCCAACGATAGCGCGGCCAATTGTAACCCGGCAACCCACCCCTCCGTGCGATCCTCCAGCGCCCCGATCAGCTGTGGCGCTAGATCGAGCCGCATCACTTCATTCAAGAACAACGCTGTTTCAGTCCCTGCGAAGCGGAGATCGGCAGCGCGCAGCTCAAGCAGTTGGCCTCGCGCGCGCAGACGCGCCAGGGGCAGCGGCGGATCGGCACGGCTGCCGATGACGACGTGCAGATTCTCGGGCAGATGCTCCAAGAGAAAGGCCAGTGCGCTGTGAATGGCCGGCGTGCCAATCAAATGATAGTCGTCCAGGATTAGCACGCAGCCCCGATCGCTTGCCGCAATGGCGTTGATGAGGATGGGTAGCATTTTCTGCAAATCCGTTTCGGGCGAAGAGCGCACCAGCTGAGTCAAGTATGCCAACTCGGCGGTTGGACCGAGGGCCTGAGACAGGCTGGCGACCAGATAGGCGCCGAAAGGAATCAGATCGTCATCGCTGGCGTCCAATGCGTACCAGGCTACGGCTACGCCACTCTGGACCAGAGACTGCGACCACGCGGCGAGCAGCGTCGATTTGCCGTAACCGGCCGGCGCACACACCAGCGTCAGACCTGTCCTCATCTCGAGGTTGAGCCGTTCAATAAGACGCGCGCGAAGGACTATCCGTGGCCGCGGGGTCGGCACGCGAATCTTGGTAAGGATAAGGGGTGAAGCCGGAGTGTCCATCGTTGTGCGTATTTTACTCCAAACCGGCGATCGTGGCGTCCCCGGCGAGTCAGCGCGGCCTCCAGGAAATCTAACCCGGAATCTAACCATTGATAGATGACGGGCCGGGCGGGTTAACGCTATGATGAAACCAGATTGAAGTTCGAGATCATTTGGCAGGAGAACACGATGACGGTTGTCACACCAGAACGAGCGCACGTGGAAGCGCAACGAGATCACCAGCCAATCGCCAGGTTTCAGGCCGAAACCGAGCACTCCGTCTGGAGCGGGATTTTCAAGGTTGGCGGAGCGGCGGCCCTGATCGCCGGGCTGGTCTTCAGGCGCAACCTCGGGGCCGAATTCATGCTCCTGAGAAGCGTTGGGATCATTAACGTCGGGCCTACCACCCCTCCCGATAGTGTGCTGGACTGGTTTGGGCTGCTTCAGAACAATCGGCTGGTTGGACTCACCTTGCTGGGTCTCTTTGACATGGTCAACTATGCGCTCGTGGGCTTGATGTTTCTCGCCCTGTTCGCGGCCCTCAGGCGAGCCGGTCGGTCTTCCATCACGATTGCAGGGGCTCTGAGTTTCGTCGGGCTAGCGGTCTACCTCGCCTCAAATCAGGCGCTGACTATGCTGTCCCTCAGTGACCGATACGCGGCTGCAACCACCGAGGCGCAGCGATCTTTGCTTCTGGCCGCAGGGCAGGCGACGCTAGCCATCCATCAGAATGCGGGCTATGAGGGCACTGGCCTCTACCTGAGTTTCTTCCTCGTGACCGTGGCCGGCCTACTTATCTCGGCGGTCATGCTACGGAGCGATGCCTTCGGCAAGGTAACTGCTTATATGGGCATTCTGGCTAATGGTTTCGGCTTGGGGTATTACCTCGCCCTGGCTTTCGCCCCTGCGCTGGTCGCCGTGCCCCTGTCCGTCTCCGCCCTCTTCTTGTTGGCGTGGTACGTGCTGATTGGCCGCCAACTCTGGACAGGTCATCTTAGCCAACCAGGCTGAGGCAGCTTGCCAGTACGCCATATCCCAGTCACTCTGACAAAGCTCGATCAGACGAGATCAATCCCGGGCAATTAAGGAGCAACGATCAAATGGAAATCAAGGTTCTGGTGGCCTATGCGTCTACGCATGGCTCAACACAGGAAGTGGCTGAGGTCGTCGCCGATGTATTACGCGAACGGGGGCTGGTCGTGGACTTTCAGCCCGTTCGGAATGTGCGAATACTGGCTGGCTACAGTGCTGTCGTACTGGGCGCACCGCTCTATATGTTTCATTGGCACAAGGCTGCGCGCCATTTTCTGACCCAACACCGGAAAATTCTCGCAGACGGCTTACCGGTAGCAATTTTCGCTGGCGGTTCCATTGAAACAGCGGATGAGACAGAGTGGCGAGAAGTGCGTCGACAACTCGATCAGGAACTCGCAAAGTTTCCGTGGTTAAAGCCAGCCTCCGTGGAAATTGTGGGCGGAAGGTTCGACCCAAAGAAACTACGCTTCCCCTATAGTCTTATTCCCGCCTTGCGCCAGATGCCCGCCCGGGATCTGCGAGATTGGACGGCGATCCGTGCCTGGGCCAGCCAGCTGGCTGAGGAATTTCAGCCGGTTGTAGTTCACTAAGGAGGATTCGATATGCGCAGCGCAACCAAAGTAACTGTTTCAACCTTCGGCGTCATCATGGGACTGGCTGGTATCGAACATGGTATCGGCGAAATTCTTCAGGGCAACGTCGCTCCCGAAGGCGTGATGATCCAATCCTGGTCGGACTCGGCCTTCTTCAGCAGTGTAGCCGGGGAGCCGGCGATGACGATCGTGCCCAATCTCCTCGTCACCGGCATCCTGGCCAGCATCGTGTCCCTGATCTTCCTCGTGTGGGCGATCAAGTTCGTTCAACGGAAACATGGCGGCCAGGTTATGATGCTCTTGTCAATCATCATGCTGCTGGTGGGTGGCGGTATCTTCCCGCCCATCATCGGGTTCATGATTGGCGCCCTCGGCACCCGGATCAACGCGCCGTTCACCGGGTGGCGCGCGCATCTTCCCGTTAACTTACAGCATTCGCTTGGCAAGGTGTGGCCATGGTTGTTTGCCGCGTGTTTAAGCGCCTGGCTATGCCTGTTTCCCGGCATCAATATCCTCGGGTATTTCTTCGGCGTGGACGACGCGAACCTCACGCTCGCGGTGATGTACACCGCTTTCGGCTCGCTGCTGTTGACGATCTTGACTGGCTTTGCGCACGACAGTCTCCAACCGCCGTTGTTCCAGTCGATGCAGTCGAATGTACTCAATCGCGCTCAATCGCAATGACTGTGGACCAACCGTTTTTCGTGCTTTGGTGAACGTGGTTCATGCCGATAAAGGCAGTTCGGGACCATCCGAATTGTCGCGCCTCGTATGTCGCTTACAGCCTTGCAGTTGACGCACCCCTACCCACACTGACTTGCAGAACCGCTAATCTCGAAATGGCCGCTGGTGATAGGCGGATAGACGATGGTCAACGCACTACGGGCTTGTGGAATGCTCAGTGTAACAGTGATACTCACCAACGCGCGTGATGCTCTTCCGCCCAGCCGATGAGACCATCAAGGCGAATCACTTCGCCGTCGTCGGTGGTGACGGCGCCGCGATAGCGCCCAAACATCTGATGCACTTCGCTGGTGATGAGCAGCAGATTCGTCCTGGCCACGCGCTCGATGAAGGGGGTGAATTCCAGATCGAGGCGACCGTCGGGCGATGACATCTTCCACGGCCGCTTGAAATCCTGCGAACTGTATTGGAAATCGATCTGCACGAGTTTATGGACACAGCCATTGAGAATCAGCGCGTTCTCGGTGGCCTGCGACGTGTCGCCGAAACCGAAGCCCAGGTTCAGCCCGACCGTGCGACCGTCTGACAGGAAACCCGACGCACTGGCCCACACCCAGAACGAACGATAATCCCAGATGCCGCGTCCCCAATCGAGATTGCCCAGCGTGTCGGTCGGCGTGAAGTCGAAGCGGTCAGCGCCCCACGTGACATGACCCTCCGCCGGCAGGCAGTTGATCTTGCGGTTGTAGTAGAAGCGGCGGGCGCTTTCGCGCGGGTTGTTCATCGGGATCACGATCGTCAGCGATTCGTGATCGGGCTTTAAGCGCAACACGATATCGGCGGTGAGGTCTTTCCCGGCAAAATTCGGCCATGCCCCGGCGATATGCCGCGCATCCGATTCATGCCGAAATGCGAGACGCACGTTGCCGTTGTCGAAGGTGCTGTCGCCTGTTGTGCTGTTGCGGGGCAGGGCGATGCCGCGTGAGAAAGGCAGCGTTAACGTGGCCTCATGATATTTTCCTGTCGTGAAGTCGATCAGGTAGATAAAGGCTTGCCCGGCGTAACCCAGATCAGCCAGCGTGGCCGAGAAGAAGTGAGTGCGCGAGGTGACTGCGTAGTAGTCCCAGCGTTTGACGCGCAGTCGCTGCAAGAAACGCGCCGGATAGAAGTGCGCGGCCTCAAGATTGCAATCAAGCACCGGCTGGCGTGACCAGCCAACTTGCGCGAGTGTGCCGTCGGGTTTCAATAAGGGCGAAGGTTGGGTGAGTTCGATCTGGGCCATATGGACCTCGACGCTGAAAGATCAGGGTCATTGTATGATCGAGCGCGGCGTTGGTCAATTTCGATCCATAGCGAGAGGCTCATTGCTGGTTGGCAAACGACAACACACCGCAACGAGCCATACACGGAACTTCTACCGCTGTGTCATTGACTTGCCAATTTGAAGTGTGCTAGATTGATGAGGTTCGCGGCGGATGCGCTCGCCGGCCGGGGGAATGTGCTCGATATCGCGATACTTGGCGACAGTGCGCCGCGCGATAATGTGCCCCTGCCCGGCCATACGCACTACGAGTTCATCATCCGTCAGGGGATGTTCTTCGGCGGCGATGATGGATTTGAGCGCGCGTCGCGCCGCGAGGCTGTGATCGAAGAACTGATCGAGGGGCACGATCCGGCCGGTGGGCAGCACGATGTGCTTATCAGCCACGGCGCGTGACACCGTCGATTCGTGCACGTTGAGCTGGCTCGCCAGGCGCGCGCGTGTCATGGGTTTCGGATCGTGCTCATCGCCCATAAGGTACGCGCGCTGCTCACTTCCGATCGCTTCCAGCACGCGCCGCAGTGTCGTTGTGCGTTGTTGCAGGCCGCGCACCAGGAGTTCGGCTTGCTCAACACATTCGACTAAACGCGGGCGATCCGCGGCGGAGCAATCGTCGAGCGCGGCCTTGAAAGCGTCGTTTACGCGCAGCCAACCCGCCACTGGTGAAAACAACTCGATCAACACTGGCGCGTTGCGGTTTTCCGGTGCATGAACAATCGCATCGGGTTCGATGTAGGTGGTTTCAACGGGTTGTCCGCGCCGATTACCCCAGTTGGCCTGAGCGGGATACGGCGTCAGATTGCGGCGAATGAAATCTATGGCGGCTTCGATCTCGGCTGGCGTTGTGTGCAACTGATGGGCCAAAGATTTTGACTGATGATGACTCAGTTGTTCCCAATGTACGGCAATTAACGTGCGGACCAAAGCCCGATCGGCCTCGGCACTTTCGAGTGAATCGAGTTGTATCAATAGACTCTCGCGCACATCCCGCGCCCCCACGCCGATCGGATCGGCGCGTTGAATCAGTCGCAAGATGTTGAGCACTCGCTCCAGCGGCACGTTGAGGATTTCGGCGCAAGTCTCGGGCGTTTCGATCAAGAAGCCGTGTTCGTCGAGATTGGCGAGCAGATAATCGGC
>JAUQXD010000626.1 GCA_030834835.1 Thermoflexales bacterium
CACTTCGCCGCCCAATGAAATGCCTAGCCCGCCGATCGATTTGACTTCACTGCGCGCTTGCAGATAAGTTACAGCCGCGCCGACATCGCGTGTGCCCTGCCAGCCATAGCGATTGCTCGTACCGGTGCTGCCGCCATGCCCGCGCAGATCGATCGCCAGCACGCCGTAGCCGTGGCGCGTCAACATCTCCGCGTAGCCGCGCACCGCCTCGCGTGAGCCGCCCGCGCCGTGAATGAGGATGATGGCCGTGCCGTTCGTCGGCGGCGCGTACCAGGCCGCGAGTGTCACGCCGTCCTCAGTGTTGAGCGTGATCGCCTGAAAACCGATCGGGGGTGCGCCTACCGCCGATTTGAGCGGCGCAACGGCGGCTGCCCCCATCCCGATCGGCAGAGCAATGTACAGCACGACGATCGCGGCAATGATGAAGAGTGCGATCCAGCGCAACAGTCGTTTGAGAAAGGGTCTGGACGTCATGCGCTCAGGCATCTACGCGCACGGGTGTGCTCGCCTGATCACCGACGACCGTCAGCCATGGGCGCACGTGCCAGCGTGTCACCACGCCGTTCAGCACATAGGGATCGACCCGCGCAAACTTCGCAGCCACTTCGGGCGAGTCGCCTTGAAACAGCAAGATCGCGCCGTCGATCGGATCGCCCAGCGCGCCGCCAAGGATCAATTCGCCGCGTTCGTGCGCCTGCCACGCCAGTGTCAAGTGCGCATCGCGATACTGGCCGCGTCGTTCGAGGTAGTCGGGTGCAGTGTCGTAGAAGAGACAGTAATGCATAGTTACCTCCAGGCTTGAAAGATGGTTGAACGGATGGCAATGGACAATCAACGATAGCCTGTGGAGACGCCAGCTGAATTCTAAACGGTTTCGGGCAACTTTTGAAGGAAGTTCAGAACCTCTCGAACGCACCGATTCGGATCTTTCATCACTTCAGTGCCCATAAAGTGCATGACGTGATATCCCTGACCCAACAGGTAGCGCTCCCGTTTGGCGTCGTCGATCATCTTGCCTTTGTTGCTGTGATATTGGTGCCCATAGAGCTCGATGACCAGGCGTTTGCGGCGGATCAGAAAATCAACTCGATACGGACCGATTTGTATCTCTCGTTCAATCTCAGGGACAACGCTATAAGCTGCTTCCCAGAACTTGGCTTCGATGACCGACGGTCCAGGCCGCTGATAAGTGGGTGTGGCGACTGACGAATATGCGCCGGCTTGCTGATATGATTTTGTCGTCGTCGATGAAATGGCGGCGACCCTCTGCCTGTGTGGGCGTTTCACGAATCCAAGACCCAGTTTAATAATTCCCAAGACTGCACCCGCGGCGAAGAACAAAACAGTGTTCAGCGGCTCAGGAATGAGCAACGCCTGGAATGACTGCGCTGGCGTGGGATTGAGGATCAGAAAGAGGCGGACGATCAGCAAGAAGCACCACACAAACAGCATGTTGAAAAGATAGTGCCTTCGGCGTTGGAGCGGGCTGAGCAACAGGATGGGCCACATCATAAAGATCAGGCTGCCAGCATAAAAGAGGATATCGAGCACAGGAATGGACGGCAAATTTAGATTAGTCATGAGTTCTCGCTTGCAATGATATTTGGCTCAAGTTTATGAGAATTCACCGGCCTGTCAATACGGGTTACCTTATGCTTGTTCATCCCTTCGAAGTTTCCCTACGGCCCCGGTGGAAATTGCCCCGTTCCATTCACCGTGCCATTCTCAATGAAGGGGATGCCGCTATCGGTGAGGATGTTGCCATACATGTCCGTCACGCGAAAAGTGTACGGTCCCACACCCATGCCGGGATTGGTCTGCACGAAGTAATTGTAATCGACGCGCGGCACGGTGACCCACGCGCTGCCATTCCAATACTCAAACTTGGCGATGGGGTTGCGGTGGTTGCGAATCTGCACTGCCGACCACCATTGATTGCTGCCGTCCTTGAAGTGATAGGCGATCGGGCCAGCGATGGCCGGGCTGACTACACGCCACGTAATCGGCACGCGGCCTAGGTCAACATCGTCGATCAGGGTGAACGCTTGCAAACTCAGATCGAGGTGACCGGCCAGACACTCCGGGCACAGGTCCACAATCCGAACGGTGATCGTGCCTTTGCGACCGTTGACCTGCACGTAGGCCCCGCAATACGCCGCGTGGTTGTACTCTTCGGCATTCATCGCTGCGACCATGAGATCGTTGGGCGATGGATCGAAGCCGCATGCACCCGATCCGTCGGCGTAATAGTAGGTGGCGATGCCGGTGTGTAAAGGATTGAGTCTGGTGCTGCTGACGAGCGGCAGATAGACGAAGAAATCGTCTTGAGAGTCAGCGCGACCGATCGGGGTGGCGGCGCTTAACGCGATCACGATCGCGATGATAGCCACAAATGTGCGGTGTGTCATAACCCGATTATACCGCCCGGCCCGATCGCCCGCGCACGATCAGCGGCTGATCTGCTTAGCCATGTGGACGTCGGTGATCGCGTACCCCAGCTTCTGATACAAAGCGATGGCGGTCTGGTTGTGGGCAAAGGCATGGAGTGAAATCGTCTCGACGCCCAGCGCCACCGCCTGTTGATCGAGGGCGGCCAGTGCCTGGCGGCCATAGCCTTGTCCACGGTGTGGTTCATCGATTATGAAGTCGTAAATGAAAGCGGTCGGGCGCGGTCCCCGATTGTTCACCGCAAACCACAGCATCCCGATTGTCTGCCCCGATTGCGCTTCTTCGATCGAGAAGAGATATTGGCCTTTGGACGCCACACCATCGGGCAGGAGTTGCTTAAACTCCTGTTCGGATTTTTGATGCGCTTCTTCAGGCAGCCAGTTGCCGGCTTTCACGTGCTCCCGGGCATAGTTGTCTATCGCACCAGCCAGATACACTTGTAACTCGGCAGCCGTCAATGGAATTAATCGCACCATGATTGGTCATTTCTCCAGAGTCAGGATGGTTTTACATGGCGTACGGATCGTCCGCCTGCAAGAAGGCCAGCAGCATGCCGCGCTGAGGATGCGCTTGTAGCCACTGCCGCACGTCTTTAATCCGCGCGTAATCGTCGTCGCCAAACCGATCGTGATACAGTTGATCGAGCTTGAGTCGCGCTTCTTCGGCGCGCAGCCGGCTTTGCCACGGCTGAGTGAAAAACTGATTGACCTTGTCGTGCAGATTGTGGGCGACCAGCACGTCCCACTCGTTCTGATCAAACCACACGCCGTTGCAATTGCCGCAGCGATCCAGATAGAAGCCGGCGTTGGGCAGAACCCGATAGCGAATGAGGAAGTGCCCGCATTGCGGACACAACTTGAGTTGCGGCGTGTCCGCAGTCGGCAGGTCGGCCGCGTCCGCCGGTTTTTCCGGCAGCAGCGTCGGTTGTTGTTGCAGCCAGCGCAGGTATTCACGTGCGGCGATCCAGATTCCCTCGCATTGACGGCAGCGGTAGGCGGGCAGATACGAATCGAGGAGCCGGTCATAATCGAGTGCGGTCTGACAGACGGGACATTTCATAGCATCATCCTTTGGATAAGTCTTATCACCAGTAACGGCGCTCTTTCATCGTCACTTCAAACTGCGTCCAGCGGGCCTCGCTGCCGACCGACACTGCGCCGATGAGGATTTCTGCCAATAACCTGCTCGATGCCAGTTCGCCGACATCAACCCCGCCTTATCCGATTATCCGCTTGTATCCGCTGAGAACAGTTATCCGCCGCCGCCTGTGCCGTGGATTCCGCCTTCGGTCAGCGAGCGAACATCGCCGAGGATAGCATCGATTTCGTCAATTGTCACGGGCTGGCCGTTACCCCTGTCGACCAACTCGCCCGCCGCGATCTGCTCCACGCACACTTCGCGGATCGTGATGTTGCGCGCCATCGCCGCCTTCGCAATCTCGGCGCCCTTCGAATAGCCGATCAGCGGATTGAGCGCTGTCACAAGGATGGCATTCTTCGCGAGCCAGCCCGTGGCCTTGTCGGGATTCGCCTTCAACCCGATCACACAGTAGTCCGTAAAGGCAGTCACCGATCCGATCACGACCTGCATCATCTCGAACAGATCGTGCGCGATGATGGGCATCATCACGTTGAGTTCCAGTTGCCCCGCTTGCGCGGCCAGCGTCACGGACAGATCGTTGCCCAGGACGTGGAACATCGCCATGTCCAGCATCTCCGCCAACACTGGATTGACCTTCCCCGGCATGATGGACGATCCCGGCTGCACGGCGGGCAGGCGGAGTTCATCGAGGCCGGTGGCCGGACCTGATGCCAACAGGCGGAAATCGTTGGCGATGCGGATCAAGTCTTGCGCCAGCGTGCGAATTGCGCCTGAGAAGAACACCGCATCCGAATGGGCCTGCATCGATTCAAAGAGATCGTCGCTCTCGTATAATATCAGTCCCGTCAGTTCGCTCAACTTCTTGATCATGCGCGCGTGATATTCGGGATGTGCGTTCAAGCCGGTGCCCGTCGCTGTCCCGCCGATGCCCAGTCGCCGCAGACCATCAGCCGCCAGCGCGATCTTCTCTCGATCGCGCTGCATGGCTTTGGCGTACGCGCCGAACTCCTGCCCTAAGCGAACGGGCACAGCATCTTGCAAGTGCGTGCGCCCCGATTTCACCACGCCATCGAACTCAACCGCTTTGGCCTCAAGAGCCACCGCCAACCGATCGAGTGCGCCGAGCATTTCGTCCAATCGCCATAACACACCTAATCGAATTGCCGTTGGAATCGTGTCATTGGTGGACTGCGCCATATTGACGTGATCGTTGGGACTGACGAGTTTGTAGTCACCGCGCTGGCCGCCCAACAACTCGATCGCGCGATTGGCGATCACTTCGTTGGTGTTCATGTTGTGGCTGGTGCCTGCGCCCGCCTGAAATGGATCGACGCGAAACTGATCGTCCCACTGGCCGTCGATGACTTCCTGCGCGGCGCGGATGATGGCGCTGGCGATGCCGCTTTCCAGCAGCCTCAGATCGCGATTGACCTCAGCGGCGGCACGCTTGATCGTTGCCATGCTCCAGATGAACGCCCGCCACGGCCGCAGCCCGCTGATGGC
>JAUQXD010000627.1 GCA_030834835.1 Thermoflexales bacterium
TGGGCGAACACCTGGATCGCGGCTGGATTCAGCTGATCTGCGTGGACAGTGTGGATGCCGAGAGTTGGTATGCCGACTGGGCGCATCCGGGCGGCCGCATCTATCGGCACGTGCAGTACGACAATTACGTGCTGAATGAAGTAGTGCCGTTCGTCCGCGGCCAGAACGATAATTCGTTTTTCATGACGACGGGCTGCTCGTTCGGGGCGTATCATGCCATCAACTTCGGCCTGCGGCATCCCGACGTAGTCCGCCGCTCGATCGGTCTCAGCGGCCTGTACGATATGCGCTCGTTTATGGACGGCTACTACGACGATAACTTCTACTTCAACAACCCCGTCGATTTTACGGCGAATCTGAATGACGCGCGGCAAGTTGAATTGCTGAAGCAGCAGGACATCATCCTGGCGATTGGCCGCGATGATCGCGCCCGCTGGTCCAACGATAAACTGTCGGAGAATCTGTGGCGCGCGGGCGTAGGCAATGCGCTGCGCCTGTGGGACGGCTGGGCGCACGATTGGCCCTACTGGGTGCGGATGATTAAGCTATACATTGGCGGGCATGATTGAGGAATGTACAATTCACAACGCTCAGTGCATAATTCATAGTGCATAATGCATCTTGCATCCATCGTCCAACTTCCAATCTCTAACTTCCAACATCTAGGGGGACTCATGGCAGATGAGGTGAAGCGCATCGGGGTGATGGTCGGTCGTGAATGGTCGTGGCCGCCGGCGTTTATCGAAGAGGTCAACAAGCGCGACGCGGGCGTGGTGGCCGAGTTCCTGAAGATCGGCGGCACGCGCATGAACGAGGCGAATCCGTATGCCGTGATCGTCGATCGGATTTCGCACGAGATTCCCTACTACCGAACTTACTTGAAAAACGCCGTGCTGCAGGGCACGATCGTCATCAATAATCCGTTCTGGTGGAGCGCGGACGACAAGTTCTTCGGCGCGTGCCTGCTCGACAAATTGGGCATCAAGCACGCGAAGACTGTGGCGCTGCCGTCGCATTCGTACGTCGACGGCGTCGTGACCGAGTCGCTGCGCAACCTCACTTATCCCATTCCATGGGATGAACACGTGGCCTACCTGGGCGGCTTCCCGCTGATTTTGAAACCGGCGTGGGGCGGCGGCTTCAAGAGCGTTTACAAAGTCCACAATCTGGAAGAACTGTGGAAGGCGTACAATGAGACCGGCACCGAGTGCATGGTCTTGCAGCAGTTCATCGATTGGGATAACTATGCGCGCTGCCTGTGCATCGGCCAGACCGAGATTCTGCCGATCAAGTTTGACGCCAATCGCCCGTGGCCGCATCGCTACGTGGTGGACGATCATTTCCTCGCACCTGATCTCCGGCAGCAAGTGATCGAATGGGCGATGAAGATCAATCAGGCGCTGGGCTATGACATGAATACGGTCGAGTTCGCGATCAAAGACGACGTGCCGTACGCGATCGACTTCACCAATCCCGCGCCCGATTTTGAGATCACGTCGTTGACGGACGCCTACTTCCCGTGGGTGGTGCAGAAGATGGCCGATCTGTGCATCGATCTGGCGCTGGGCAAGCGGTGGCGATCGCAGGCGCGGCCCGAATGGAGTTCATTGATCTACGGTTGATCTTAATCACGTAACACGTACTGCATAATGCATCCTCGCCATTACGCAGTACGTGTTACGCATTACGGCAGGTGTGTATGCTAAACGAAGCCATTGCCCATTACCACAGCCTCTTTGATGATGCTGCCGCGCGTGAGAATGACGCCGCCCTGAGCGACGCTCTCCAGCGCGGCGGTTTGTTTTTCGGCACCCGGCCCATCTGTGTGGTGCTGCGTCCGCGCTTACTGACTGCGGCGCAATACGAGACGTTGCAGCACGTATGCAGTATGGTGGGCGGGGCGGCGCGGCAAGCGGTGAAGTACATGCTCAACGACGCGGCCACGCGTTCGTTGATGGCGTTCACTTCCGGCGAGGATGCGCTGCTGGATATGGACCCCGGCTACGACGAAGCCAGCGCCTCGTCGCGGCTCGATTCGTTCTTTGACAACGACAACGGCTCGCTGCAATTCGTGGAATACAATGCCGAAAGCCCGGCGGGTATGGCCTATGAGGATGCACTGTCGGACGTGTTTCTGAATTTGCCGGTGATGCAGGATTTTGCCGAGAAATACAGTGTCACCAAAGTCGATTCATCGCCGATGATGATGACGACGCTGCTGGAGAAATTCCGCGAGTGGGGCAAGGCCGGCGAGCCGCGCGTTGCCATCGTCGATTGGAAGGGACTGCCCACGCAGGCCGAATTCGTGATGTTTGCGAAGCTGTTTGAGGCCAACGGCATCCCGACGGTGATCTGTTCACCCGACGAGTTGACCTATCGAGACAGGATGCTGTATGCCAACGGGCGGCCCGTCAACACGGTGTATAAGCGTGTGCTGACCAGCGAGTTTCTCGATCGGTACGGGCAGCTGACAGCGCTCGATCATCCGCTGGCACAAGCCTATCGTGACGGCGCGATCTGCCTCGTCAACAGTTTCAAGGCGAAGCCGCTGCACAAGAAAATGATCTTTGGTCTGTTGAGCGATCCAGCGATCATGAGCGCGGCCGGGATCGATGGCGCGACGCAATCGACATTGGCGAAGCACATCCCGTGGACACGACGGGTGCTGCCGTCACGCACGACGTATCAGAATCAGGAAGTGGATCTGCTGAAATTTATTCGTGCCTATCAAGATCGATTGTTGCTCAAGCCCAACGACGAATACGGCGGGAAGGGGATCACGATCGGGTGGGAGACCAGCCCCGATGAGTGGGATCAGGCGATCGAGGCCGCTTTGGAATCGCCGTTCGTGGTGCAAGAACGAGTGCACATCGCGTACGAAGATTATCCGTCATGTGTGGATGGCAAGCTGCATATCGGGCGAAGATTGGTGGATACCGATCCGTATCTGTTCAACGCGCAGGTGCAGGGCGCACTCACGCGCCTGTCGACGGTGACGCTGCTGAATGTCACAGCGGGCGGCGGCTCGACCGTGCCGACGATGTTGATCGATGCGAAGTAAGGGGGAGCCATGAGTTACTACGATCCGCTCAGCAAGGATTTTCCGTTTACGCTTGGCATTGAAGAAGAGTATCAAATCATCGATCCGGCAACAGGCGAACTGCGGTCGTACATCAGCCAGATTCTGGAAGAGGGGCGGCTGATTCTGCAAGAACAACTCAAGCCAGAGATGATGCAGTCCGTGGTGGAAGCCGGTACGCACGTGTGCCGCACCGTCGACGAAGCCCGCGCCGAGATTGTGCGGCTGCGCGGCACCATTGCAGCGCTGGCGCACAAGCAGGGCTTGACGATTGCGGCGTCAGGGACGCACCCGTTTTCGTCGTGGGTGGATCAAGAAGTCTATCCGCACGAGCGTTACTACGGCGTGCTGAACGAAATGCAGGATGCCGCGCGGCAGCTGCTGATTTTCGGCATGCACGTGCACGTCGGCATGCCGAACCTGGAACTGGGCATCCAGATTCAAAACGTGATGCGCTATTTTCTGCCGCACTTGCTAACACTCTCGACGAGTTCGCCGTTCTGGATGGGTCGCAATACGGGCTTCAAATCCTATCGCTCGATTATCTTCTCCAACTTCCCGCGCACTGGCATTCCCGGCGAATTCGTATCGTACGCCGAATTTGAAAGCTACGTCGATCTGCTGATCAAAACGAACAGCATCGACAATGGCAAGAAAATCTGGTGGGACGTGCGCCCGCATCCGGTCTTCAAGACGATCGAGACGCGCATTTGCGACATCGCGACGAAAGTAGATGAAGCGATCTGTATCGCAGCCTTGATTCAGGCGATTGTCGTCAAGCTGAACTGGCTGTTTGAAAAAAACCTGAGTTTCCGCCTGTACAATCGCTCGTTGATCAATGAGAACAAATGGCGCGCGGTGCGCTATGGTCTGGACGGCGACTTGATTGACTTCGGCAAGCAGGAATCGATCCCGGCGCGTAAACTGCTGCCCGAACTGGTGGAGTTTGTCGATGAGGTCGTCGATGATCTCGGTTCGCGTTCGGCCGTCGAGTATGCCTACAAGATGATCGAGCAGGGTACCAGCGCCGATCGGCAGCTGGCGACCTTCGCGCGCACGAATGATCTGAAGGCCGTC
>JAUQXD010000628.1 GCA_030834835.1 Thermoflexales bacterium
CGCATCGGGTCATTGGTCTCCAGAATCCACGAGAATTCGCCGACGTAATAGCCTTTCTTCATCGCGGCCTCCGCCGTCTTCGCGTACAGCACGCCGTCAATGCCGGTGACGCGATACTCTTCCAGCACGCCTAACACGAGCACGCGAATATACTTCATGGTCTTGCGGACCTTCAGGTTGTAGAAGAACTTAATCAGTGTCCACCATTCTGGCGTGCGCGGGCTGGGATGCGCGCGGCGTAACGGATCGTTAACATCGGGCAAGGTCAGGCCAAAACCCACCGGCTTGCCCTTAGCCTCAACAATAAAGATCAGATCGGGATCGATCACCATCTTCAGGCCTTCCGCCAGATGCTCGAATTCCGCATCCGTCATCGGAATGCTGCCCCAGTTTTTACTCCAGGCCGCGTTGTAGACTTCCTTGACCAGATTGATTTCTGAGTGGAGGTGTTTCATGTCGGCATTGCGAATCGTGATGCCGCCGCGCTCCATCACTTTTTCGGTGACGCGCTTCAATTTAGGCGGGAAAGCATCCATTGTCGGCATCTGGCTGACATCGCGGCGATAAGCGTAGACATCCACCGCTTTGGCGAAGCCTTCATGCTCGATCAGGTCTTTGTAGTACGGCGGATTGTACGTCATCATCACGCGCGGCGCATCGTCAAAGGCATCGAGCAGCAGACCGATTTCTTCGTTAACCGAGAAATTGAACGGGCCGCGAATGACCGATCGGCCGCGGGCCTTCAACCACCGTGCGGCCCGCTCGAACAGCGCGTGGGCCACGGCCTGATCGTTAAGGCACTCGAACCCGCCAAAGTGGCCGGCGTTATCGTGATGCGCCTTAAGATGATTGGCGTTATCGGTCGCGTAGATCGTGCCGACGACCTGGCCGTTGCGCTTGGCCAGGAACATCGCCACTTCGGCGTGCTGATGGAAGGGATGTCTGGTCTTGTCGTAGAACTCGCGGCGTTCGCTGACCAGCGGCGGCACCCAGTAGGGATTGCCTTTGTACGGCACCCACTGAAAGAAGATGAACTCGTCACGCTGCTGCGGGGTGGTACACTCGACGATCTCGATGTCGCCAGACGACATGCGCGGCCTCCCGATGACTGGATGCCAGTATTATACTCCGGTCAAAGGGAAAGCCAAAATTGGAGTGCCAGAATTTTGTGGACAAACAGTGAGCGCCCGATCTTATGGCGAAGCGGCTGTCAGCGGCAAATAGGTGCGATAGACTTGCGGGACAACGTCAACTTGCAGAGCGACCTTGCGGGGATTGCCCGCACTTACGCCGAACCAATTCACCGTCAGCGTGCCCGTGTACATTCCCAGCGTGCGCGTAAATACGGGCACAGTCAAATTCAGATAACTCAACCCGGTAGCGCTTAAGGAGCCTGTCGGGCTAATGACGATCGGCACAAGACCGGCCGCCGCATCGATGGTGGCCGTGTACACGACCGTGCTCCAACCCCAGTTGACCAGATCGACGTTGGCGCTCAGGCTGACGGGTTGTTCGTCCACATCGACCAGCCACCTGATTGCAGTCGTGGATGTTCTCAGGCGGCCCAGCGTATTGGCCGGATTCTTGATCAAGCCGGTCAGGGCGCTTTCGGCGGGCGAGCCGGCGCGTACGCCATACCACAGCGCCTGCTCGCACTCATTGGTATACCACGGCGCAACGTAGTAGTTTAGATTGAAGACGAACATCGCGCCCATCCACGGCCAGTGGGCATCGGCGTATTGAAATGCGCCCGCGAGATTGGAGGCTTGCTTGTCGTTGGACACGATCTGCCAGTGGCGGCCATCCCAACTCCCATCCCCTAGACAATGGTCGGGCGGCTGCGTGATCCAGCCGAATTCGGTCGCCCACAGTTTCTTGTCACCGGCGCCGTGCGCCTGCATGAGCTCATAGATCTTTTCCGCGCCCCGGAAACAAAAACCTTGATCGCAATTTTGAGTGGGATCGAGTGAGAGTTCATCAGGTGCGGCATCATAATCGGCGCTGTAACCATACGGATGGAAACCCACCGCATCCAGGCACGCGCCGCCGCTATCGAGCAGTTGTTGAATGAACTCACGCTCGTCGATCTGGTCGTTATTGGTCAGGCGCCCCGCCGGCGCCAGGCCCGCCGAGACGACAATGGCATTGGGCGACTGGCTTTTGATCCTGGCATAAGCCGCGCACAGCAATGTCTGGTAGGCGGCCACATCTGGCGTGCCATTCCAGCCATAGTCGGCATTGCCTCTGATATTGACTTCATTGCCGATTTCCCAGGCTTGAATGTTCGCTTTGTAAGCCAACTTCAAATCGAGGTCGGTCAATAAGTCGTTGACGCTGGTCTGAGCAGTGGCGTCAACCCGCACCAACACCGACACGGGCAACGGCGAAGTCGGCGCATCAAAGACCTTGATCCAGTTGAAGCCCATCGTTTGCAGGCGAGGTATGTCCCACTCGGCCACGTTGAAGCCATACCCCAGGTGCGGCACGGTCGATTGCGCGGCAGGCACTATACTCAACGTCAGTGCGACGATGCTGAATAAAACAATCAACCGCCAGCAGGTAGTGAGTGTGTATTTGGGCATGGTTCGATTATAGGTAGATTCCCTGACCTGCTCAATATGCTATTAGTCCTCGTCACAAAAAGGCCCCCGCTGTCAGGCAACAGCGGGGGCCAGGATCGAAACACCGGCTTACCAGTGAGGGCACGGAATCCACAACGACGAACCGGCGTAGATCACGTTCGAGTTGTAGAGGCCGTTCGCTGCGGCGATGGCATACGAGCTCACGCCCGTTGACCACGCGATGGAATACAGCGTGTCGCCAAAGTAAACCGGGCGCCAGTATCCACAGCCGCCGGGGCCGGGATAAGGATTCGGCGGCGGACCACCGGCCGGAATCCACAACTGCTGACCGGCGCGAATATAGTTGGGGTTCCCCAGACCATTCGCCTGGGCAATCGCCCACGGACTAACGCCCGTTGCGCGGCCGATCGACGACAGCGTATCGCCCCAGCGCACGGTGTACCAGTGGCCCCCGCCCCACCCCTGCGCTGGCGCCGCAAACGCCACCGAACTCACCAGCAACGACAGTAATACCACCAGCGGAACAACCCATCTTAAGCGACGCATGTGTCCTCCTGATATGATGTGTAGTTGCGATGCTGCACAAACTTCCTCACACGACGTACGGTCTGGCCCGGATCAAGCGGCCCGCAGCAAGTGAATTCATTCATGCCATATACACGCCTCCCTCCACAGAAATTCCGGCTCGACATTTGACCGGTCAATCACCCGATCGAGTTGGCTGGCCCGATCGGCCAAGTGCTACATTACGATTATACGATCATCCGCAACAGGTGCAAATTCGGCGCAATTCTCCGATTTAGCGCATCCCGGTGTCCAGGTCCAACGCCACTTCAACGTATTGACCCGCCACCACATTCACCTCAACGGGGCCGCCCCGCGGCTGCGATTGGCCCGCCTCAAATTTGGCGAGCACGATGTAGTCACCGGGGGACAAGTCAACGACTGC
>JAUQXD010000629.1 GCA_030834835.1 Thermoflexales bacterium
AGATTTGGGGGGGTTTTCTTGGATAGCGAAGGATCTACAAATAGCCTCGCTGCACCGAGTGAAGCGTCCAGCTCTTAGTTTCGCGACCTTTGGGGCCAAGTATTTTGTCGCACCATCCGTCGCAGCCTTACTTAACAGCAATTTGGAGCCAGATTCTATTTGCGATATGGTATTGTCAGATGTTAGTCATGTTGATATTCCCGACGGTACAGTTGTTCACATTGATAATTTTGGAAATATCAAACTAAAAGGTCCGTGCCCAGATTATGCAGAAGGTCAGAAATTGATTATTACCGTGGCACATACTAACAAGAAGTATGAAGCAAGATTTGGCCGCCGTTTTATGGATTTTCATGATTTGAGCCTAATTGTTTCGGCTGGCAGCTCATTGTATGGACTCCCGGAAGTAGCTCTGACAAGAGGCAACGCTGCTCTAAATCTAGGGGTTGACGTCGGCGACAAGATTTTGTTGGAAATGGTCCCTGCCTAGATCACCTTCCAGCATGCACGGTGCGTCTCAGCCAATCAAATTCCGGTTAGCACTCCGTTCATCAAATAAACAGGCCTATCGTGGGAACGCTCATATGCATGGTTATGTGCGTGTGGCGAGATTATTATCACGCGATGCTGTATATGAAATTAAAGTTTGCCGCACACCGCGGGCGGATTAATTTATGCGTACTGGATAACCTAACTCATGTGATGTGCAGTACTAAACGACACTGCGAACCACAGTGGTGTCCTGCAGTCAAATGAGGCTTTCACAAGTATGTTCAAATCACGCGCAATGTACTAGGTGAACGATAGTGAAGCATCCGTCTGCTATGCGAGCCTCGCGACATAAGCGCGGCTAGGCATCAGTTACAAGCCAAACTATGACGAGTTTAGTATACTTGTTACCTTGACAATGTTACATTCGCACCGTGGCAGATAAATCCGCAGCAACGGCCACATGAAGTGGGCTCAAATAAAAAGGACTAATTAGCTGATTATGAATGGTTTTGAATTTAGAATAGATCACAAAGATGCAGATACGCGGGCGCGTGTTTGCACAATCGTTACGCCACATGGATCAATAAGCACGCCAACACTAGCGCCTGTTGGAACTCAGGCAACAGTCAAGTCTTTAACGCCAGAGCAGATTCAGGCTACTGGCACCCAGCTCATCTTGGCCAACACATATCACCTCTACCTTCGACCTGGCGCCGCACGAATAGCTGCAGCGGGAGGAATACACAAGTTTTCTGCCATCGATCTGCCGATTATGACTGATAGTGGCGGATTTCAAGTGTTTAGCCTTGGCTCTTCGATACGTGACGGGGTGGGCAAAATTGCGAATATCTTTCCCGGTGATCGAAGCAGAGTCCCACATAATGTCCAGCGCACAAAGACGGGCAATAATGTATTGGTGAAGGTTACTGATGAAGAGGTTGTTTTTCGCTCCCATCTTGACGGAAGCCTACACCACTTTAGCCCAGAAAAGTCACTGGAAGTTCAAAGTTTGATTGGTGCAGATTTCGTGCTCACTTTCGATGAATGTACTTCTCCTCTTGACACTTACGAGTACACAAGATTGTCGCTTGAGCGCACGCACAGATGGGCAACGAGAAGCGTGGATGCATACCACAAGTTCTCATCAACTAACAGTCAAGCACTGCAAGTTGTTGTTCAAGGAGGCGCATATCGCGATCTCCGGGAAACAAGCGCGCAGTTTTGCAGCCAGCTTCCTTGTTTTGGGTACAGCATTGGCGGATCTTTGGGCAGATCAAAGTTCGATATGCTCAAAGTATTGGAGTGGACCATTCCTCTGCTGCCAGAGTCCACCCCCAAACACCTGTTGGGGATTGGCGAAGTAACGGATATCTTCGATTGCGTGGAACGTGGCGTGGACATATTCGACTGCGTGATACCGACACGCTGGGCACGCAACCATACTGCCCTAGTAAGTCCAACAACATTTGAAGAGTTCAATAGCCATAGGCTCGTCTCAGAAAGAGGAGACAGCAATGATTTGAAGTATCGTGTGGGAATGACTAACTCAGCTTTGAAAGACGACTACACACCCATTGATCCGTTGTGCACATGCTACACATGTCAACGGTTCACTCGAGCGTACATCAACCACCTATACCGGGCGAGTGAGTTGCTCGCCTATTCTTTGGTCACAATTCATAATGTGCATTTTTTTGCTAACTTGATGACCGAAATTCGAAAAGCAATCATAGATGGAACGTATGCTACGCTCAAAGAAAGGTACGTACGACCTAGACTTACTTGAACAAACAATATTCATCAAGATCATCGAAACCGCGAACTTGGGGAATCGCATTTCGACATAGATAGGCTTTCTTTTCAATGCAATCGCGAACTTGTACATGTCTGCAGCAAGTTGCCCCCGTATGTGCGATCTATCAGTAGCTCACAGCTGTTGGGCTATCAGAACTTCAAATGCATTTGCCCTATTGCAAATCCCAACATCACTACTAGAAATGCCGGATGAGATATAGTCTACTTGGAACAATTTCAATTGTCCTGAGCCTACCGCTCGAAAGGCCGCGTGGTGCGTAAGTTTGTTCTTAGAGCAACTTGAGCCGACGCTTACATGTATGCAATGCTTGATTGGACGCTGGACTTACTGACCTGGGGAACGACAATCTTACCGGAATACTGCCGCGCGATGGGGGATAGACAGCATATCTCTCAAAAGTAAAAGGCGCTCAAGGAGATGTTGTGACACGTATCTATCCGATTCATTCCGACGAAGGTTTAGCATTGGCTGTAGATTACTTGCAACGAGGCGAAGTGATTGCGGTGCCCACTGATACAGTATATGGATTAATTGCCCCTGCATTTTCTGAAGAAGCAGTGGCTAAAATATACCAAATTAAACAACGCCCCCTAAACATGTCTCTCCCCATCTTCATAAAATCCACTCAAAACATCGAGCAAATCTGTCAAAACGTTCCTGATATAGCCTGGCGCATTGCCGAGGAGTTTTGGCCTGGTGCTTTAACCCTTATTCTCAATAGTGTGCCGTCAATACCCAGCATTGTAAATAGTTCTGGAAACACGATTGGAATCCGGATACCTGCTCATCCCCTTATTCCTAAGATAATTGACTTGGTAGGACAACCGCTAGCATCAACCAGCGCGAACCTCTCAGGTATGGCCACTCCCTTAACTGCCCAGGGAATTAAAGAACAACTAGAAGGACGTGTTCCTTTGATACTTGATGGCGGGAAAAGTGGGTCAAACATTGGTTCAACAATCTTAGATCTAACGGAAAACCCACCTAGAATAATTCGTCAAGGAGCCGTTACTATTCCACTGCGTTATTTGCAGTCATCATGAGTGTTTTGTAGGATTTTGTCTTGCTATGTTCGGATGTGTCTCCATAGATAGTGAATAGACTCTATCGGAAATAAGCATCGCTGTTCTTGCGCCGATGTCTCCGGCGCGTGATACGCAAGTTGTGCAGCCCACACGCAGCAAGCATGACTTGGTCGGAGAAGCCATCGGCGAGATTGCGCAGGACATCTTTCACGATGCGATTGATCTTCACGCCTGCCAGCGCATGTTCGCCGCGAACGCGGACACAGGCCAGCCGTTGATTCGTACGTTTCTGTTGTGCGGACAGTTCCCCGGCTCGTGGCGTTTTTTCGGCTGATACAACCGGGCGACGCGGGGGTGATAGCCCGGTAACTGACATGGCGCAAGATGCACCGCCGTGGATAACGAATCTGCTCTTGGTCAGCGACCTTCTTATCGTGCGTTTTGCCCGCATAGGTGGTGCTCAAGAAAGCCACCCGCTTGCTGGCTGTGTGGACGATGACGAGATTTTTGTCACTATGGGCTTTATTCTTACCACTGTAATGAAGCGCCTGTTTTTCAGGGTCTTTCGGCCGGTGGCGGTGGCGCTCGGTTCCGTCAATGACCAAGTCATGCGGTTCAGGCTGTCGTCGCTCGTGATCCGCCAAGCGGTCGCCATTACGCTCGGGCAAAACCTTTAACGTATCCAAAGCGTCTAGCAAGACTGGCAATAAATGGTGAGTCCAATAGTTGGCGCTCGGCTGACTGAACCCGAACAGTTCCGCCATGACCACCTGCAACGGATAGCTCTTCTGGTACACCATGATAAACAGTAGCTGATCTTCTCGGGTGGGCAACGTCGCTTTCCGTCCGCCGCCAGCCGCACGTTGGCGCTTTTTCTTGACTAGAGGGTAATGTGCCAAGTAGGCCTTATCAAAGGCCGGGAGTAGCTCTTCAAACTCGCGGCGAGCTAACCCGGTCAAGGCCAATAGCTGCAACGGTCGTCGTGTGAGATTTTCATAGGGTAACATGCCATCAGCTTACACTATTTCCGATAGAGTCTAATGCTTCGGTTGAAACTTATCTGTAGTATTTGGACTGCAGAACTGGCGTGCTCAGCGTCTTAACCTGCTTCAGTGAAAGTGCTAACTATGAAACTAGTATTTCTTTATGGTCCCCCAGCGGTTGGCAAACTAACCATTGCCCGAAAACTATCTGAGATCACGAATTTCAAGCTATTTCATAATCACCTAGCTGTAGACATTGTCACTTCGATCTTTGACTTTGGCTCAGATGAATATTATAGGCTTGCTGCAAAAGTTCGCATGACTATTTTTGAAGAAGCAGCTCAGTCAAACTTGGAAGGCATGATATTCACATACGTGTACGCAAAACCAAGAAATGATTTGTTTATTTCACAAATAGTACGTGTGGTTGAACAAGGTGGCGGCGAGGTTTGCTTTGTTCAACTCCAATGTGATCGCTCAGATCTGGAAAGGAGGGTTTTGTCGGAGAGTAGGAAAGAATATGGAAAAATCACTTCTGTCGAAAAACTAAATGAACTATTAAATAGATTGGATTTATTTTCTCAAGTCTCATATCCGAGAAATTTAGCAATTAACACTTCCGCGATATCCCCATTAGATTCCGTTGAGAGAATCATTCTGCATTTTCATATCCCCGTTCGCCTGGGCGGTATGTCAAGTCCTGTATAATATAAGCCGGATGGTTAAGGCTTCTGTCTTGATCGTGATGCGGCGGAACTTCAGACTACAAATCACGGCACAGAATATTAATAATAACTCACCTTACGCAACCAGACGAACGGGTTGTAGGCGCGCAAGACAGCAAAGGCCGTCTGTCGCGCGCACGTACAACTTGGACTTGAGCGCAAAGTAGTTGAGTTTGGTGGCGCCATTCAAAAGTTCGAGTTTGATGTAACCACATGACGCCGCGACGAAGTGATTGGTCTGAGTCCGAACGGTTTGGGTGGGCGATTTTTCCAACGACACATTTTGCTTCAGTGACTTATGCTAATTTGTAGGAGCCATCCGTGACGAACATGTCCAATGCTAATGCGCTTGTGATTGGCATAGCCAATTACGAGCATATTAATAGCTTGCCCTCTACCATTCTTAAAGACGTGCAGGATATTCATGATTTGTTAGTCGATCCC
>JAUQXD010000630.1 GCA_030834835.1 Thermoflexales bacterium
GAGGGCGAGGATGATGTCCTTGGCGGAAACGCCGGGCGACAGTTCGCCGTCGACGCGCACTTCGTACGTTTTGGCCGGGCGCTGCAAGAGGCATTGCGTGGCGAGGACGTGCTCGACTTCGCTGGTGCCGATGCCGAAGGCCAGCGTGCCGAACGCGCCGTGCGTGGCCGTGTGGCTGTCACCACACACGACGGTCATGCCCGGCTGCGTCAGGCCCAACTCTGGCCCGATGACGTGCACGATGCCCTGATGCGGACTGCCGAGGCCGTGAAACTGAATGCCGAATTCCCGGCAGTTCTGCTCGAACATCTCGATCTGCTTGCGGCCCAGTTCATCGGCAAAGTTGAGGCGCGAGAATTGATCGCCGTCCAGCGCGATGGTCGGGATCGAGTGATCGACGGTGGCCGCAGTCCGATCGGGGCGGCGCACTTTCAGGCCGCGCGCCCGCAAGCCGGTGAAGGCTTGCGGCGAGGTGACTTCGTGGACGAGGTGCAAATCGACGTACAACACCGCGGGGGAACCGGGCTGCTGCGCGACGACGTGCGCGTTCCAAATCTTGTGAAAGAGGGTTTGCGGTTCGGTCATGATGCCTTAAGCATTCGCCTCTTTCGCCTGCCGGTCGTGTTCCAGCGCCTCGCGCGAGCGGTTGACGTAGCCTTGCTCGGACAGATCCCAACTCTTGGGCATGGTGTTCGGCTCCACGAAGGGATCGTACCAGTCGGGCATGCGCTCGGTGTTGGTGTTAGTTTGCTGGGTCATGATAGTGTCCTTTTTCTGCTAAAAGTCTTGAAACAAAACGAGCCACCCTGTGTGTTGGGCGGCTCGTGTGTGCCGATGTGATGCGGTGTGAGTCTAGTTGACGCTCGCAGGCCGCCCAACAGGTGTCTGCCCCTTGACGAAGACGCCAAGGAGCGAGCTAATAATGGACAAGGCCAGAACGTGAGTCTTCATAACCGTGATTATAGGTGGATGCTCAGGGCGGGTCTATGTGCAAAATGAGGGAAATTGCACAAAGACAGGTTGGGCAGGCTGTACACTGCCTCACGCCGCCAGAAGCATGCGGCATCTTCGACCCCCGGTCCCCTCTCCTCTCGGCAAACAGCCGTCGAGTGGAGCCCTAAAGGGTGCTCCGCGAAGGGGTGACTTTTCTCTCCCTCTCCCGAAATCATCTTCTCGATTTTGGGAGAGGGGGCTGGGGGTGAGGCGCACGAGGCGCAAAAAAGCCGAAGTCCCCGGTAGTGACTTCGGCAGCCCACAACGATGGGCAAGGTTGGCGAAATGATGCCGTATAGGGCAACTAAGTTTCGACGGTGGTAGTTTATCTTATTGCGGTGGTAAGCCATCTGGCGGAAGTGGTAAGCGATGTGGCGGCGGTGATATGTAATGTTTCGACGGTGGTGATCTATGTAATTGCGGTGATAAGCGATGTGGCGGTGGTAATATGCAATGTTTCGACGGTAATGATCTATGTAATTGCGGTGATATGCAATGTGGCAGCGGTAATATGCAATGTTTCGACGGTGATGATCTGTGTAATTGCGGTGATATGCGATGTGGCGGCGGGAAAGGCCGATGATTGAAAAGGCCCGCGCCGATTGAGCCGAGTGTAGTGTGAACCGGCGCGAAAGGCAAATGGACGGAATAGACAACTCATGTAAAGAGGTAAAGACATTAACTGCATGCCGTGTTTGACCGCACGCAGTGATGCTTCACTCATCCACCATTTTACCTGTGCGCAAATCAAACTGTTTCTGAATGGCTATTGTGACACGATAAGCACTTTCTTCGTTAGGATCATAAAGATAATCGTACAAATCAATTGCCTGTTTCAAATTCAATGCGCCTGGCATGGCGATATATCCGAACTTTTCTTCGCGTTTGATGATTCCCTTTTCTACTTCACTTAAATCAAGATATTGAATCTTCCACGAGCTATCATCTCCCCATATGCACCCCGCCACAAAACCAAACGGATAATAAGCGAGTGAGCTTACAGGATAAGCACGAAACCCGTTCCGTTCAAACGGCACTAAGGATTCTAGTGTCGGCTCATTTCTTCGATGGCGACTGATTTTCCCTGTCATATCAACAGATTCTGTTTCAACATAGGACGGAACATAGTAATCGGTGGGACAGAATCCCCAGCTGGCTGGTTCTTCACCGCCAATATCGCGACATGATGGAAGTTCCATCACTCTAGTAACGGCGTAATCTGGTGAGTAAAGACTGTAATCTTTCCCGCCCTTACTGAAATGGTAAAAAGTCCTGAATAACGAGGGATAA
>JAUQXD010000058.1 GCA_030834835.1 Thermoflexales bacterium
CGACTTATGGCACGTGGCGCGAATCGAGACGGGGCGCGTGGGCTGGATATACCGCGGCCAATCGATCTGTTTGGTTTTGTCGTGCAACTCTTTGAAGGTGAGTGCGCGAAACTCGTCCAACCGCAGCAGCACCCGCTCGATACTGCGCGCCCACAGATTGACTTTGTAAACGTGCGAGGCGAAGCCGCGAAAGTTCACCCCGCCGGCTTCGGCGCGCGGGGTGGCGATCCCTAGGGCAAAGAGTTCCTGCGCGGCCACGGCCTCAAAGCCGGGCGCGCAGGTGGCAAATAGGTCGTAACGGGATTGAGTTGGCATGATAGAAAGACACACTCGATGGTGCCAGGAGCAAAGTTGTACTGGCAGGCGTGACCCCGCCACAATTCCGAACGACTAAGCCACCACGCAGTCGTCAGCCCACTCTGGCTCGAATGGGTCGGCGATCTGCTGATCCAGCGAATACTCGTTTTCCCACTGGCTGAAGAGGTTGATGAATTCATCGGCCGTGAAGCACGTCAACAGCGGCACGCGATAATCGGCATGGCCGGGCACGCCCTTGATATATTTGACCACGTGCTTGCGAAACAGGATCACGCCGTAATCCGAGCCATAGTAATCCACCATCTCAACGAGGTGACGGCGAATCAACGCGGCCCGTTCGGCAAAGGTGACTTGCGCTTTGTCTTTGCGCTGGAAAATCCACGGATTGCCGATGGCCGCGCGCCCGATCATCACGGCGTCGCAGCCGGTCTGCGCTTTGATGCGGTCGATGTCGGCCACGCACTTCACGTCGCCGTTGCCGATGACGGGAATCTTGACGGCGGCCTTGATCTCGCCGATCGGGTTCCAGTCGGCTTCGCCTTTGTACGCTTGCTGTTTGGTGCGACCGTGAATGGCGACCGCACTCGCGCCGTTGTCCTCCAGAATGTGGGCGATTTCCAGATAGTTGCGCGATTGATCATCCCAGCCCAGGCGAATTTTGCCGGTGACGGGAATGGCGAGTTCATGCGACAACCGATTGAACAACGCGGCAATTTTGTCCGGCGTGCGCAACAGGCCCGCGCCCGCGCCGCGCTGCGCCACGTTGGAGACGGAGCACCCCATGTTGATGTCGATGACGTCCGGGCCAAGACGATCGGCGGCGCGCTGGCATTGCGTGGCCAGCCGCTCGATGTCGTTGTCGAACAACTGAAAGACCATCGGCCGCTCGAAGGGCAGAAACTCGAAGTAGCGCCAGGCGCGTTTGGTGTTGTGACTCAGCGCTTCGGCCGAGACGAATTCGGTGTAGCTCATGGCCGAGCCGAGTTCGCGGCAGATCGACCGGAACGGTTGATCGGAAAAGCCCGCCATCGGCGACAGGATCAGGTCGCCGTAGACGGGGATGTCGCGGATATAGAAGGCGGGAGACAGGGTATCGTTCATTGCAAAATGATTATACCAAACGTGACGAGTGATGAGTGACGAGTAATTGGTGACTGGTCGATCGATTGACCAATTGCTGATCCCCGATCCCTGCTCCCCAGTCCCAGACCT
>JAUQXD010000631.1 GCA_030834835.1 Thermoflexales bacterium
ATCCCGAGCTGGCGGCTGATGATGTAGAGCGGAATGAACGTGACGTGAATGGGAATCATCAGCGTGGTCAGCACCATCGCAAAGAGGATGTTGCGGCCCGGAAAGCGCTTCTTGGCAAAGGCATAGCCGGCCAGCGTATCAAAGAACATGTGCCACACCGTCACGGCGAATGCTACCGTCAGACTGTTCGTCATCCAATTCATGTAGAACTTGTTGTTGACGAGCAGCCGCTCGAAATTGTCCAACCTGAAGGCGGGCACGAGCACTGGCGTCAGCGGGGGATTGGATGTGATCGGCGTAAAGGCGTTGGCGAACAACCAATACATCGGAAAGAGCGCGATGAAGGAAGTGACACCGAGCAGGACCCAGCGCACAAGATTCCGGTCGGTCAATCTCGCGCGCAGGCGTGAAGCTGCGGTTGCTTTTTGCCCGACGATTGTTTCAGGTGGCATCAATCAGTCTCCAGTTGACAGGTCCAATCGGCTGCAACGCGACGGGCCGCCGTCGCCGATCGGGTGCGCGGTGGTCTCGATCAGTATTCGACATCGCTGCGCAGCCAGCGGAATTGAAAAGCGGCGACGATCGCGATCATGATAAACAGCACGAAGGCTTGCGCGGCGGCGACGCCGAAATCGAACTCTTTGAAGCCGTTGTTATAAATCTGGGTAACGATCGTCTGAGTTGAATTGCCGACACCGCTCGGTACCATGACGTAGATGCGCTCGAATACTTCAAAACTCGCGATGGTATACAGGACGGTGAGATACAGGGTCGTCGATTTCAGCAAGGGCACGGTGATATACCACCATTTTTGAAGCGGGGTCGCGCCGTCGAGATCGGTGGCCTCGTACAATTCTTGCGGGATGCTGCCGATCGCCGCGCTAAACAGCACGATGGCCGTCGCCGGCATCGTGAGCACGGCCGACAACAAGATGCTGTTGAGGGCGATGTCGGGGTTGGATAACCAGCGGACCGGCGGCAGGTTCACCAGGCGGAGCAGCCAATTGGCAAAGCCCCACTGGGCATTGAAGATGTACGCCCAGGTCAAGCCAATGATGAGGGTGCTGGTGACTGCGGGCAAATAATAGGCGGCGCGAAAAAAGGAGCGCAACCGGGGGCCAAGCGACTGAATGACCGAAGCAAGAATCAGTCCGATGAAAATGTTCGCCGTCACCGTGACGATCGTGTAATAGATGGTGTTGCCAATCGCGGTTTTGAAGATGCCGTTAAGGATGGTAAAGGCATCGACGTAGTTGGCATAGATCGGCTCGACCCACTGACCGCCGCGCACCAGGCTGAACTTCTGAAAGGAAATGATAAAGGACCAGACGACCGGCACGAAAGTGAATAGCGCGAAAGTAATCAGGCTGGGCAGGACAAACACATAACCCCATCCGTACTGTTTGATAAATCGTCGCACGCGGCTCATGAGTCACCTACCCAATCTTGCGTGGTGCATATGGGGACATCCTATGCACCACGCAAGACAGCTACGTATCAGGTTGTTGTGCGCTATCGGTTACGGCGTCGCGCCGAGTAATTTCGCCGCTTCGTCAGCAATCTTACTCATCCCTTCCTGAGGTGTTTGTTTGCCAAAGATAATGTTTTGGAACTCAGGATGGAAGAGGCGCGTGAATTTCGCCCAATCGGGCACCAGCGGCGTGATCCACATGTCCGGGAGCACGGGCAGGAACTTCTCGAGCGGGTCCACCACTTTAACCGACTTGCGCGCGCCGGGGGCCAGATAAAAACCGGTCGGCACGTTACTGCCGGGTGGCACGTCTTCCTGCACTTCGGAACTGGTGAGATAGCGGCCCAGATCCATCGCCGCTTGCCGCTTGGCCGCGTCGCTGATCCTAGCGACCGCGATCAACCCGACCGCGCCGACGGTGAGTTTGTTGCCGTTGACGGTAGGCAGCGGGTAGATCTCAAAGTTGATCTTGGCGCCCTTGAGCTGCGGCGCGAAACCGGTCGCATCCACGACCATCGCGTACTGCTTGTTTTGGAAACCGCCCTTGACGTCCGAGTCCTTTAGCGAGCCAAAGTCGGGCGGGGTGACTTTGTGCACCAGCGCGAGATCGGCATAACGCTGCAAGCCCGCGTAGGCGGCTGGTGAATTGAAGCCATACTTGCCATCGGCCGTAAGCGCGCGCACGCTGGGGTCTTCACTCATCCACAGACCCCACGTGTTGACCACGCCCGGATCGACAAAGCCGCTGAAGCCGTACACTTGCTCGCCATTGGCGCGCTTGAAAGTCAGCTTCTTGGCCGTCTCCACAAACTGATCCCAGGTCCAATCCGTCGGCGGCAGTTCGACGTTCGCTTCGGCAAAGACATCCTTGTTCAGGTACATGCCCATCGGCACCACCCAGAGCGGCCAGGCGAAGGCCTTGCCGTCCTTAAGGCGCGTCACATCGATCACGTTTGGCAGGATATCGGCTTTGTCCGCCTCGGTCAGATAATCCTCAATCGGCTCGATTAAGTCGTCGCGCACGAATTGGGGCAGCCGGTCGGAGGGCAGGCGCAAGAGATCGATGCCCTGGCCGCTTTGCAGTGCGGTAGTCAATTTCGTAAAGCCCTCATCGTTTGGCGGATAGCCTGTAATCTCCACCTTGATGTCGGGGTTGTCCGCCATAAACTGCGTGACGGCGTTATCGAACGGATTCGCGAACGCGTTGCCGGGGGTATAGCCCAGCACCCACAGGCTCAAAGTGCCTTTGTAGCCGCTGCTGCTCGTGCGGATGCCACCCTTGCCGGTGCGAACCAGGGTCGGCACGGGCGTCGGTACAACGGTGGCTCCGGCTGCCGGAGCGGCTGGTGCGGTCGTCGGCGCTGCCGCGGTCGGTGCTTCGGCGGGTGTACCGCAAGCGCTGATGAGCATCACCAGGACGATCAGAATCGCAACGGAACGATAAACTTTGCTCATTCTCTTCTCCTTTTGCATTGATCCGGTCTGGTGCTAGACCGATGGGTTTGCTTACACCGATGGTCGATCGGTTCGTCGCTGAACCAGTTCGCGCGCATCACCTCCTTACGGGCGAAAATCACAGCGTGTCTGCCAGATCTCTAATCGTAGAGCCAGTACGTGCGGCTGCGCGATATAAACGCCGTTTGCTCATCTTCCCATGCCGCCGTAATGGTCTCGGCCTTCACACCATGTTCCAATTGCTCACGCGTGGATGTGTTGCCTATCAAGGAGTCAAAATGCTCCGCGCGCCAAACGAATTGGCCGGGATACATGTCGCGGAGTGTGCGAACAAGCTGCAGGCCCATGGTCACCGGGTGCAATGCCTCGCGCGCGGTGACATGCACCTGTACACCTGCGCACAGTTGATGGGGATACTTCCATTCGCTTGGAGTAAATTCAACGGCGCGGAACCGCACTCCGTCAAGACGCTGGGCGTTCAACTCTGCTGCAAGTGCCTCGCCGTCGATCCACGGCGCACCGAGGCTTTCAAAGGGCAACGGTGTGCCACGCCCCTCGGTCACGTTCGTGCCCTCGATCAAGCAAGTACCCGGATAAACCACGGTCGTATCGAAATGCGGGATGCCAGGTGAGGGCGGCACCCACAGCATATCCGTCTGATCGTACCAGTGCGCACGATTCCACCCGCGCATGGTCACAACCTGCAGCGCCGCGCCGATGTTCAATTCACGGTTGTAAAAATGGGCGAGTTCACCCAGCGTCAAGCCATAGCGCAATGGGAGTGGGCCGTGGCCGAGGAACGTTTGCTGCTGAGGTTCCA
>JAUQXD010000059.1 GCA_030834835.1 Thermoflexales bacterium
CCAGCTCATCGCCCGCACACAGCCGCGCATCATAGCCGTAACCACGCTGCGCCAATCGCGTTACGACCGCATCGAAGATTCGCTGATTCGCTGACTCGCTGACTCGCCGCTTCATCAGTCTTCCACGATAAAGTCGTACACGAGGAACGACGTGCCTAACATCACCAGATCGAACGCCACCAGCAGGCCAAACCAGTTGCTCCACTCTTCGAACGGGCGCGCATCCAACGCCCCGGCCGTGCATTTCACCGCCGCCAGCAGCGCCGGAATCGCGATGGGCAGCAGCAGCACCGGCAGCAGCACTTCGCGCAGGCGGGTGTTCGCCGCCATCGTCGCCAGCAGCGTGCCCACGCCCGCGTAACCCACCGTCCCCAGCAGCACGATGAAAATGATCGTCGGTTGCAAGAACGGCAGATTGAAAAAGATCACGAACAACGGCAGGATCACCGCTTCGATAATCAACATGAAGATGATGATACCCAGCGCCTTGCCGAAAAAGATCGCGCTGCGATCGACGGGCGCCAGCAACAGCGCGTCAAACACGCCCCGATCGATCTCGGCGCTCAACGTGCGGCCCAGCCCCAGAATGCCCGCAAACGCGATGACCGACCACAACGCGCCGGGGGCCACCGTGCCCGCTTTCGCCACCCGCAGATCAAACGCAAACGCAAACAGCAAAATCACCAACACCGAGAACGCGCCCATCGAACTGATCATCTCGCGGCTGCGCATCTCGGCCAGCAAGTCCTTGCGGACGATGGCCCACACTTTGCGAAAATAACTCATAGCGCTAGCCGCCGGTGACTCGCCGGAATTCTGAGCGGAACGTCGCCACATCCACCTCGTTCGTGCGCGCTTCGTACACGATCTTGCCGCGCGCCAGCACCAGCGCTCGATTGCACATCGCCCAACCGCGCTCCAGATCATGGATCGTCATCACCACGGTGCGCTCGCCGTTGTTCAGCGTGTGCAGCAATTCTTCCAGTCGATCGGATGCATGCGGATCGAGGCCTGTAAACGGCTCATCCAACAGCACGACGGATGGATCGTGTAACAATGCGCGCGCGATGGCTAAGCGCTGCTGCATGCCGCGTGAAAACGTCCGCGCCCGATCGTTTTTCCGATCGAGCAGATCCACCCCATCGAGTTGCTCCACGATCCGCGCTTCCAGTTTCGGCACGTCATACATCCGCCCGAAGAACCGCAAATTTTCTTCGGCAGTCAAATCGCCGTACAGCAGCGGCTGATGCGATAACAACCCGATCTGCCGCCGCGCGGCCTCCGCACCTTTGGGCAACGCGTGTCCCGCAATCGATACATGCCCATCGGTGGGGCGGCTCAGCGTCGCCAGGATGCGCAACAGCGTCGTCTTGCCGGCGCCATTCGGCCCGACGATGGTCACAAACTCGCCGGGCCTGATGTCCAGATCGACGCCGCGCAGCGCGCGGAACGGGCCAAACTGTTTGGTGAGTGCCTTTGCCGTAATCACGGTGACAATCGCAACTTTGCGTGATGCGTGGTACGTGTTCCGTGAATCAACTTTCACGCACCACGTAACACGATTGGCTACATTAACTTCAGCAAACGCTCTTTCAACTTCGCGCGTTTCGCTTTGTAATTCACTTCGTCGATCACGCCCGCCGCGAAGTCATCATCCAGCGCTGCGATCTGATCGATCAGCGCGTCGCGCTGTGCTTCGCCGCTGTCGGCCGCCGCGCCTTTGCTGCGCCCGCGCTGCCACACGAACAGCCCCACCACACCGCCGATCACCAGGCCAATCCCTGCCAGAATGCGCCAGTCAAGCGCGCCACCCGGCCCGGCGATGGTCAGGGCCAGCGTCTGGCCCGCTGTCAACCCCGCCGCGCGGAACTGCTGATACGTCGTGCCCTGCATATCCTGGGTGCCGGCCGCAGTGAGTTGTCCGCCCGTCACGCTCAGTTGCGCGGGATCACCCTGCACCAGCAAGTTGACCGAGGCCACGTTTTGGAACAATGGTCGATCGAGTTTGAATGGCCCGGTCGGAATGGTGTACTGAAAAACGATCTGACCGCCGTTATCGCCCACTGGAATCGCATCGTAGTAGTCCAGGCCGCCATCCTTCTGTACCAGCACATCGGGCGGCATGTTGGTATCGGGCATGACCTGCGTCGCGGCGGCGGGGAGTCCCAGCCGCATCACCGGTTGGCCGAACCCGGCCACAATCTTGTCGCCCGTGTTCGACAACACGTAAATCTCGCTGACATCCAGCCCGCCAGTCGCGCCGGGCGAAGCCACAATGTGCAGGGTCGCAATCGAAACCTGAGCGGAATCCATCGTGCTCTCATAGACCGTAATCGGCACGGTGATCTGCGGCGCATAGTCTTCCAGGCTG
>JAUQXD010000632.1 GCA_030834835.1 Thermoflexales bacterium
TCCAGGCTGACGTGCCGCCGCAAAACATCGTGGCGATGATTGAAGCGTTGCGTGATAAGTGTCGAGTGATGAGTGAGGGCAAACCAGGTCATGCCCGTACGCTTCTATCGGGCATCCATTTAGCGACGGTGGATTCCCGCCAGAAGCACGCGGGAATGACTTGTCTCACAAACGCATGTTGACATTGAGTAACGAGTGATGTCTGTGAACTTCACCGAGTATCATCAACTCTATCGCGCTGAGTTGCTGGAGCGGACAATTCCGTTCTGGCTGAAGTACGGCCTCGATTGGACACACGGCGGCATCTGCACGTGCATCTCGGATGAGGGCAAAGTGCTGAGCGGCGACAAGTATGTGTGGTCGCAGCTGCGCGCCATCTGGACGTTCTCCGCGCTGTACAACAAGATCGAACGCAGGCCGGAATATCTGGACGCCGCGACGCACATTTTCAATTTCATCAAAGACTTCGGACGCAACGAGCGCGGTGAGTGGTATTTTTGTCTGAATGAAAACGGGCAGCCGTTATTCGATGGGGCAACCAGCATTTATTGCGACGGCTTCGCCATCTACGGCTTCACCGAATTCGCACGCGCCACTGGCAACGTCGAAGCGATCGATCTCGCGCGACAAGTGTATGACAACGTGCAGCCGCGTCTTGAGAAACCGGGGTCGTATCAGACCCATCCGCTGCCGATTCCGGTGGGCACCAGGGCACACGGCATCTCGATGATCTTCGCATCGGCTTTCGGCGAGTTAGGCGAGTATCTCAACGATCGCGCGATCACCGACGCAGCGCTCGATCACGCCCGGCAAGTGATGGATGTGTTTCGCCGCCCGGCCGATCGGCGCCTGTACGAGTTCGTGAGTCTCGACGATTCGCTGCCGACCTCGCCGCCGGGCCGTGTCGTGAATCCCGGTCACGCCATCGAGTCGATGTGGTTCATGCTGCATCTGTTCCAGCGCGAGAACGATCAAGCGCGAATTCAGCAGGCCATTGACACGCTCCGCTGGCATCTTGAATTAGGCTGGGATGATGAATACGGCGGCTTGCTGTTGGCGCGCGACGCCGAAGGCTCGTTCTGGGAAAAGAAGTGGGACATGAAAATCTGGTGGCCACACACCGAGGCGTTGTATGCCTTGCTGCTGGCCTACTCGATTTCCAAGGAAGACTGGTGTCTCGATTGGTTCCGCCGCATCCATGATTATGCGTTCAGCCACTTCCCCGTGCCGAAGTATGGCGAATGGATTCAGAACCTTGATCGACAGGGCCGCCGCATCAATGAACTGGTCGCACTACCCGTGAAAGAT
>JAUQXD010000633.1 GCA_030834835.1 Thermoflexales bacterium
GGCCACACGTTGAAGGTGCATCGCGACATCGACGGCGGCAAAGTCTACCGGCTATACGACCTCGAGGGCGCCGCGACACCGATCGAGCGCACGCTGGCCGACGACTTGATCGAACGCGGCCTGCTGGGCAGCAATCAAAAATTCCCCGCCGCCACCTTCTGGCTCACAGCGGCTGGCCGGGCGCAGATCGCCGATCGACCAGAGGCCGTCTGATTCCCCGCTTCCCAATCTCCCGCAAACGGCGCGGGTGTATAATCAGGCTGGTAGTTCGCTGGTTCAACCGTATCATCTATACACATTAGGAGGATGTCATGAAGTTACGTTTTGCAATGATGACGTTGTTGTTCGCGCTGGTGCTGTCCGCCTGCGGGGCGCAGGGCGCGCCTATCCCGGCCGACCCCGTGGAAGCCGTGAAAGTCATCGCCGACAAGCAAGCCGAGATTAAGACGCAGCACCTGGATGTGTCGCTGGATCTGGGTCTGAAACTCGACGGGCTGTCAGCCGACGATCCCAGCGCGCAGCAGGCGATGGTCCTGTTCAAGAACTTCAAGGCCAATCTGACGCTGGCCGGCGACGTGGACACGACCAAGAATGACCTGGCGTTGAAAGGCTCGGCCGATCTAGGCCCGCTGACCGCCTTCCTGTCGCAAGGCGCGGACAAAGTTGAGTTTGAACTGGTCAAAGTCGGCGACAAGATGTACCTGAAAGGCCCGGACGGCGAGTGGAATGAAAGCGATGTCTCGCAATCGACCGACGCCAGCAAGCCCGATTCAACGCCGCAGATCAGCGCCAAACAGCTGTCCGATCTGTTGAAGAAGGCGTCCAAGGCCGAAAAATTGGGCGATGAGGCGATCGACGGCGTCGATTCGTATCACTACAAGGTCACGCTCGATCCCATGACGCTGCTGACCGAAGCCGCCAAACTGGCGCAGTCGTCCGGCGCCAGCACGGAGCCGATCGATCAGGCGCAGCTCGACGAAGCCAAGAAGTTCCTCAAGGACTCCGTGGTCATCGTCGAAGTGTGGGTGGGCAAGCAGGATTTGTTCATCCGCCAGCAGAAGATTGTCTTCCAGATCAGCGTTACCGATATTCCCGATCAGCCCGGCGCGAAGGCGGATGTCGATCTGAGCCTGACGACTAAGACGACCAAGATCAATGAGCCGGTGACGATTACGGCCCCCAAGTAACATCGATCGGTTTGTTACAACCCGATTGAACAGTGCGACCCCCTGCCCGGAGAATGGCAGGGGGTCGTTGCGTTCGTCCGATTCAAAGTCCGTTGAACGACGCCCATCCGCTGCGCCATCGACTAAACCGACGGCTGATAGTGGCAAGTCCGCTCAAGCGGACTGAGGTGGCGCGCAACGGTGTTCGCTCCTCGCCCGCGCCAACGCGGGTGAAAAGCAAGAGATCTATCGCCAATTACCGCTATCGATAGTGGTAACCGCTAAAGATTCTTTCTTCTAAACAAATACCAATCCATTAGGAAAAACAGAGCGCCCGCGACAAGCACGCCCAGTCCTTTGATAATGGCCGTGACTAAATTCGCCATTTGATTCGGCCCTGGCTGAGGAAGCCATTGATTCATTAGGAAAACAACCAGCGCCACCAGAATTAGAAAGAATACCGTCTTACGTCCAGATTTCATACCGCCCTCCCAAAATAATGCTACTATACCTCGCCCACGAGATTAGCACACTCCCCCAAGCCGGTCAATTTGGAAACCCATCGGCATTCCGGCGATTGAAATCGCGCCTCAAGGGCGTGCCGCCGACCGTCGGCCTACGCCGACGAAACCGCGTCCACGCAGGTGGACGCTCAGCCAACGGCTCATAAGGCGCGACTTCGAGTCGCCTGCCCCTCCGCACAATAACGCACCGCGCCATCACCGCCGATAATTTCGGTCTTGCGCTCGACGCCGCTCGTGCTACAATGCGGGCCATCCTGTTACTCGTCACTCGTTACTCATCACTCACCAAGGAGCCGCTTCCTCATGACCTCGCCCTTATCCGCCGAAGAAATCGTCAACTTGTCCAAGCAATACACCTTCTGGTCGTGGTCCGCGCAGGATACCGTCAATCCGATTCCCATGACGAAGGCCGAAGGCGTGTATTTCTGGGACGCCAACGGCAAACAGTACGTCGATATGAATTCGCAGTTGATGTGCGTTAACATCGGGCATGGCAACCAACGCGTCATCAAAGCCATTCAAGATCAGGCGGCGAAGTTAGCCTACGCCGGCCCCAGCATGGCGACGGAAGTCCGCGCGCAGATCGGGCCGCTGCTGGCGAAGCATACGCCCGGCGACCTGAACAAGTTCTTCTTCGTGCTGGGCGGCGCGGAAGCCAACGAGAACGCCATCAAGTTGGTGCGGCAATACACGGGCAAGCAAAAGATCATCGTGCGCTATCGCGCTTATCACGGCGCGACGGCGGGCGCGATCACGCTGACGGGCGATTATCGCCGCTGGGCCAATGAACCCGGCATCCCCGGCATCGTGCGCGTCTTCGATCCGTTTAAATATCGCTGCGCCTTCTGCAAGAACAATCCCGGCGGCTGCACCATGGACTGCCTCAACCACATTGAGGAAGTGATCCAGTACGAAGGGCCGCACACCATCGCCGCAATCTTCATCGAGACGGTGACGGGCACCAACGGCCTCATCGTGCCGCCCGACGGCTATTTGCAGGGCCTGCGGCAGTTGTGTGACAAGTACGGCATTTTGCTGGTCTGCGATGAAGTGATGGCAGGCTTCGGCCGCACCGGCGAATGGTTCGCCGTCGATCACTGGAACGTCGTGCCGGACATCATCACGATGGCGAAGGGTTTGACTTCGGCGTACATGCCGCTAGGCGCAGTGGCGATCAGCGACAAGATTGCCGATCACTTCGCCAGGAACACCTTCTACGGCGGCCTGACGTACAACGCGCATCCGATGTGTCTGGCGGCGGCGATCGAGACGATCAAAGTGATGGAAGACGAAGACATCGTGGGCAATGCGAAACGCATGGGCGTGGTGATGGGCGGTCTGCTCGACGATCTCAAGGCCGAGCATCCGTCCGTCGGGGACGTGCGCTCGATCGGGCTGTTTGGCGCGATCGAGTTGGTGAAGAATCGCGAAACGAAAGAAGTGATGCCGACGAGCGAAGTGGGCAAAGCGGCGGCTTATCTTAAAGAGCACGGGCTCTATCACTTCACGCCCGGCAATTTGATCTTTACCAATCCGCCGCTGATCATCAACGAGCAGCAGTTGAAGGGCGCCTTCAACATTATCAACGAAGCGCTAGCCATCACCGATCAAGCCGCACAGTAACAAAGGCCGCTGCATGCGTCGCCTTTGGGGGGAGGCCACGATGATCACGAAGCGAGTCGAAGTCAGCATCACGCTGGACGTCAGCACCATCGCCAAGCTGCAACGCTCCGCGCGCGCCACGGGTCGCACGGAGGAAGCCATCATCGAACAGGCGATTGCCCGGTACTTCGGGGAAGTCGCGCCGTCATCATCGGATAACTGGTTTGGCGCGACCAGACAACGCGACGACTGGGAACACCTGGTCGAAGATTGGTTCGTCGGGCAGGTTCACGACGCCGCCGATTAACCGCACCCGCCTCCCCCAACTCCCCTCTCCCGAAATCGCATCCTGAGCGGAACGCAGTGCAGTCGAAGGACGATTTCGGGAGAGGGGGCGGGGGTGAGGCTGAGGCCGTTACTGAGCGACCTCGATCCACTCAAAAAACGCGGCGTGATCAGGGCGAATGAATTTCGTAAACGCGCCATTCAGGTTCACCCACACCCGATAGTATTCGCGCAGCTCAACGGCCGACGCTTCGTCCGGCAGCGTTTGCAACTGCAAGCACAGCGCTTGAACTTGCGGCCCCTTGCCCAACGCCGTGCTTGATGCCGCATCGAGCGGCTTCACACCTTGCGTTCCCGCTTCTTCCAACGCCGTGCTTAACATCGTCGCTTCGCCATCGGTGCCGTCGCGTTGAACGAGGGTGCGCGTTAGCGGCCGGGTCACATACGCCCCATCCATCAACGTCGTGGGATTTGTGCCATACGCAAACGAATAACGCACCCACGTCGTCGAGGCTGTGGGCGGCCACTCCGTTGGAAACAGCGGCGATTGCGTTGTCGTCCACATCGTCGGCAGACCGTCGGGTTGTGGTGGAGACGCGGGTGTCGAAGTTACAGTCGGCACAGCAGTTGTGCCCGGCATCGTCGTTCCTCCGCAAGCCGCGATCAGCGCGACCAGCAACATCAGCGCCATCCATTTCATCACGCCCACCTTGCCCCCGGATACGACTGCTGGATCATCAGCAACGCTGCCTCGATCAACTCTTCGTCCCACAACGATCCATCGCTGGGGACTTCCACTTTCACGTTGACGACTCGTCCATCTTCCGTGCGGATGTCGCCACTGACTGATTGTTCTTCCACGTTGACGATAGGTTTGCTCATGAATCTTCCCCTCTAATCGATGAAGACCTGTCAGGTGGGTCATTATAGCCGATCAGTTCAACAATCCCTTGACCCACCTGACAGGTCTGGCCTCACTTTCTGATCAAGGGTAAATACAACTTATTCGTCCCTTCTTTGATCAGATACACATCCAAATCGGTTACGGCGGGCGGTACGCCGACGGCTGGACTAACCTTCTGCATGTACCCCGGTGCGTTGACGACGACAAACCAGCAGCCTAGCGCAACATCCCAACCGTAGTGACCCTGATCGTCCGTCAACTGCGGATTCACCGGCGGATCGATCCGCGCGGGCGACAACCCCGCATCTTCCAGCAGGCCCGTTGACACATTCGCTGGCGGTACTGATTCCCACGTGCCGCTGATGCCGCCGGGCCGCGTTTCGACGGTGCGGCAGTCGCGCGTCAATTGCGACGTGTCCGGCAAAGCGTACGGCACTCGATATAACGACACGGTCGCATTCGTGATCGGTTGGTTGGTGCTGAAGTCGCGCACGTAGCCGCTGGGATCGTACAGCGCCAGACAGCCGATCAATTCTTCGGTAACCGAGCCGTCCGCCCAACGCACAATGACCACGATCGGGATCAAGCATTCGGGCGACCAGTACGGGTTATCCGGCCCCGGATCGCAGCGCTCCGCGGGCAGCTGCTGATCGCACGGCACGCCCGGTTCCCAGTGGAAGTACGGCGGCGGGTCGGCCCATGCGGGGCGATCGGGCTTCGTCGTTGCGAGCGTCCTGAGCGGAGCAACATCTGTTCGCTGCGGAGTCGAAGGACGCGAAGCAATCCCCTCGTTGGTCGGCAGAGATTGCTTCGTCGGGCGAAGCCCTCCTCGCAATGACGCGAATTGAAGCGACGGCGTAATCGGCGCGATGCCGGGCGTCATGGTGTACGCGAAGCCCGCGATCTTCAACGTCACCGACATCAGATCGGTGTTGGGATCGTTGCACGTCTTGCCGGGCGGACAACCGATGCGTGTCTGCACCAAAAACCAATCGGTGGCCGCGCCGCGCCGGATACTGATGGCGGGCGGCAGATTCTCGCGCGTGATCACCGAACCCGCTGTGACGAAACTGTTCGACTCTGTGGTCGGGACTTGCACCAGCACCGTCGCCGTGCCGTTCAACACGACATCACTCGCACTGGCGCTGGTGTGGATCGCCACCGTGGAGGTGTAGGTGCCGATCGGCGTGGAGATGTGTGACGCGGCGCGGAACTTGAACTGCGTCTGGCTCGTCGCGTTGATCGTCGTGCCCGGATTCCAGCGCAGCACTTGTCGAGTACCGCTCAACGTGATCGTCGGGTCGCCGATACCGATCGGGCTGGAGCCGGGCTTGTAGCTAAAGCTGATCGGCAGCGTATGCGTGATCGCTTGCAAGGTGACTGATTGCGTGAACGGGTTCTCCATCACGATCGTATATCCGACTTCAGCGCCGGGGAGGATGCCGTAGTTGTCGGCCTTCGCCTGCAACCCGATCGTAGCGCTGCTCCCTTCGATCAACGCCGCGTATTTGGCAAACGCCGCCGGAATGAAGGCGGGCGCGAAGGCGTTGTTGAACGCGCCAAAGAAGCCATTGCGTTGATTGAACTCCATGAAGCGGACGTCATCGCCGCTCTGCGGCGCGAAGCCGTTGATCGAGTTGAGGTTCAACGTCCCATTCAAATCGGCGCGGCCCGGATAAAACGACTCCACGCCCGAGTTGATCACTTTGAGTTGATCGTAGGTGCCCGTGATCGCCCCGCCAATGTCGATGCTCAACGTCGCAGTGGCACTTTGCCGGTAGAGGTTTTCGATCGCCAGCGAACCCGCGTGATTCGGTCCGCCCGGCGCGACCACGCCGCCGACATTTTCCACCGCATCGGAAATCGCGCCCGTGCCGTTGAGCGAGCCACCGTACAGCGTCACCGCATAGAAATTCGTCGTGCGCGTGATCGTGCCGCTCAGATTGATCGCGCCGCTGTATTGTGTGATCGGCTGCAGGCGATTGGTGCCGGTGATGTTGATCGTACCGCGATTGGTGAACACACCACCCGACGTGGAACAGCAATACACATTGCCGGTGAAGTTCATCACGCCGCCGCTTTCATTGCTCCACAGCGTGCCCATGTCGGCAGTGTTCAGGGTGAACGTGCCATAGTTGCGCACGCGCGCATCCACCGCGTTGACGATGGCCGAGGACGTGCCTTGCACCGTGCCCAGCGCACCCGGCTGAATGACGATAGTGCCCGTGCCGTCCAGATACCCGATCGTCCACGTGAGCCGTTGCGTCACCGTCACGAACGCCGGACTGATGACGAAAAAGCGGAAGTTGTTTACGCTGGGGTTGGGATTGATGTTGGCGATGTTATCGTCGAAGACGTGATTGACCGTGCCCGACCCGTACATGAAGAACGAGCCGATCACGCGCAGACGATTGAGCGTCACCGTCGTCGTGGCGTACATCTGCGGCACAATGCCGCTCGTGCTCGGCCGCCCGATCACGACGTTGTCACCCGCCTGTGGCGCGGTGCCACCGCAGTTGCTCCAGTTGCGAGCGTTGGCCCAATCGTCGCCGCCGCTGGCCGTAGTGAAGATGCACTCATCCGGCAGGCCCAATACCGTGCGCGGCGAGGAGGAATTGCTCACCGAGAAGCCTACGCCCAGCGCCGTACCCGCGCCCCAGCACTTCATTGCGCCCGTGGCCAACAACGCGCACGTCGTGGAGTTGCTGGCCGCGTTGCCGTCGGCCGCAATCGCCACGACGCCGCTCGATAGACCCACGACATCCGTCGGCGTCTGCGTGTTGGTGATGTTGCCCGTACCCAGCTGGCCCACATCGTTGCGCCCCCAGCATTTGACGCCGCTATTGATCAAAACACACGTATGCGACGCGCCCGTCGCAATCGAGGTGATGCCGCCCGCTAAACCGATCACATCCGTGGGCGCAGTTGTATTCGTGATGTTGCCCGTGCCCAGCTGCCCGTACTGGTTGCTGCCCCAGCATTTGGCCGCGCCCGCGACGATGGCGCAGCTGTGCTCTGCGCCGATCGCGATCGACGTGACGCTGCTGCCGCCCGGCAAACCATTTACATCGACCGGCACTGGCGAGGCCGAGGTATTGCCGCTGCCCAGTTGTCCGCTGAAGTTAGCGCCCCAACATTTCACTCCGCCACCGACGACGGCGCAGGTGTGATTCTGCCGCGCCGCGATGGCGCTCACATTACTCGACAGGCTCACGACATCCGTCGGCACGTTCGTCGGCTGGTTCGAGTTGTTGCCGAGTTGGCCGTTATCATTGAGGCCCCAGCATTTAGCTGCACCACTCACGACCGCGCACGCGTAATTCACGCCCGCCGCGATCGAGGTGACGCCGCCTGACAGGCCAACCGTATCCGTCGGCACGTTGCTGGCCGTGTTGTTGCCCGTGCCGAGTTGGCCCTGCGTGTTGCCGCCCCAACATTTCACTCCGCCGTTGACGATGGCGCAGCTGACTGTGCCGCCCGCAGCCACACTCGTTGCGCCGTTCGTGATGCTGACGACATCGACGGGCATCAACCGTGTGGTGCCTGTGCCATCGCCCAGCACGGGCGACGCCGCGCTCTGCGTACCCCAACACAACAGGCGACCGTTGCTCATCGTGACGCAGGCATGACCGCTGCCCACGCTCAAGCCGACCACTGTTGCGCCGCCGTTGCCGCCTGGCGCAGCCACGGTTGATTCGGCGTGCGTATTGGCACGCACGCGCGTCTGCCCGATAGACAACACAACGGCCACCGCCCCCAACCCGATCAACCCACACGCGATCACGCGCCACATTCTTGAGCTCAACATGCTTCCTCCCTTGTGTCATCACTCTCGCGCGTCGTTGCGAGGAGCGTCTTTTTGCGACGAAGCAATCTCTGCGCCGGTCAGGCCGAGATTGGTTCGCGAAAAGATGCTCGCAATGACGGACTTACATCACGATCACATCCTCCGGCTTATTGGGATCGAACTTTACGCGCACGCCATCGCCTGGCCGCGGAATTGCGATGCGCGAGACCATCGCCTTCACGTCGGTTTCGTACGCCATCATGCCCATCGGTTGAACGCGCAGGCGCAGCTTCACATACGGATTCTTGTTGATGGTCACACCCGTGTCGCTGATGGCAAGAATCGTCGCCTGCGCTTCAACGCCGTTCGCCTTGATCCGTCGATAGTTGCCCGGCGTCGTCAGCCAGCCGCTAAACATCGCCCATAAAAACAGCGCGCTGCCCGCCGCTAACAACACAATGTAGAGCGTGGGGTTTCTGCGCGGTTCTGCCAGCGCAATGATGGCAAAGATGTATGCGGCGTACAGTCCCATTCCAAAGAAGATGCGTCGCAAGGAAATCATTGTTGCTCCTCAACGATCGTCAGTGTCATTCCGAAGGAACGTCCTGAGCGAAGCGGCCTCTTTCTGCCGCGGAGTCGAAGGACGCGACTAGGAATCTCTACCCCGGTCGGCCTGTTTGCCAATAGTGATAGAGATTCCTCGCTCCGCTCGGAATGACACTTCCTTCGCGCAAATTCGCGAGATTCGTGGATCAGTTTTTCAGCGTCGAATCAGCGGCAAATACAAATGCTTCACATCCAGCACATCCACCACTTGCGACTCATTGCCGTACACATCGCGCGCGCGGATGACGACAAAGGCGATCGGTGTGCCGCCCGCCCACGTCGCGCGATTGAACGACCAGTTGCCGCCGTTCAACGTCGCGAGTTGGTACGTCGTGCCGCCATCGAGGCTGATCGCCACTTCGGCCACGCCCGATCCATCGAAGGCCGTGCCGCTGATGGTCGAGCCGGCATCGTTGACGTTGATCGTCGGCCCGGTCGTGTCCAGTGTGATCGTGACGGGCGCGCTGTTCGGCCCCACGTTGCCTGCCGCATCGACGGCGCGCGCCACCACTTGCAGCGGATCGCCGTCGGTGTGACTCACATCGATCGGCAGCGACCACGTCACCTGTCCGGCCTGTGGCGCATTCACCAACGCCGATCCATCGCCCAGCAGCGCCTTCTTGAACGCGCCGCCATTCAGGCTGACCTCGACTGCACTCATCACACCAGAGTCGTCAAACGCCAGTCCTTTCAGCAAGCCAAAGGCTTTGGTAAAGACCAGTGTCGGCGTGAACTGCACCGACGGCATCAGATTATCCGCGCGCACCGTCACGGTGTCCGTCGAGATTTTGCCATTGGTGGACTGCACTTGCAGCGTCCATAACTGGTTGTAGCCCACGGGCAGCGTATGTGTCACACTCTGCACCGCGCCCAGCGCACCCAACAGGCTGAAGCCCGCGCCCTTGTTGAGGCTCACCGCCTGCGACTTGCACATCAGGAACGCATTGCCCAGATCGATGTACAGCGGCAGTTTGAACTGGCCGGGCGGCGCAAACACGATCGGGCCGAGGCCGCCGAACTTGGCTTTGCCCACGCTGTTGTCGATGGCGTACGCCGTCGTGGCGGGTGGCTGCGGCAAGTTGGGCAAACCCTGATAGGCCAGCGTCACCGAAACGGGCACGCTGTACACGCCGGTCGCAGCAGGCGTCAGCGCCTTCGCCGTCAACGTCACCGTCGCGGGCTGGCCTGCGCTCGCATCGACTTGCAGCACCCACTCGCGGCTGTTCGCCGGGCACGATTGACAACTCGCGCCGCCGATCAGACTCACGAAGTTCATCAGCGCGGGCGGCTGGCCCAGCGTCACCGTCATCGGCTGATTGTTGTACGGCAGGATGTCCACGTTGTTGATCGTGATCGTCAGCGTCGCGACTTCATTCGGCTGCAACTGCGTCTTGAAGCCCGGATTGATCTCGACCAGCGGCGCGATCCACTGCGTGGGCAGATCGGACGCGACCGAAGGATAACCGTTTGCCAGCGAAGGCCAGTAAACCTTATCGGTGAACGTGATCGGCCCGGTGATGATCTGCGTCGTGGAGATGCGCGCCCCCGCTGGGATGATCGCGCCCACGCCGTCATTCACCGCCACATACGCCAGCATCGAGACGGGCACACCCGCCGTCGCGCCGATACCGGCCCGATCGAACACGATCTCCGTGTCGTCATTCGCGATCGCGTAACTGGCGTTCGTCGGCGAGATCACCCAACCCGCGCCCGTGTTGGAGTAGATCGTATGCGTCGGCACGCCGCTGATGACTAGCGCGTAATCAGCCGCGAAGGGCAGCGTGTGTGTTGATTCGCCGCCGGGCATCGTCGGGCCAAGCGAACTCGTCGAGCCGCCCGCTTTCGTATCGAGATAGATCGCAAAACGTTTTTCCAGATTCCAATCAGCGCCCGTGAAGCCCAGATACAACTTGCTCGTGTCCCACGTCGCCAGCAGCAGCGCCGGTTTCTGGATCGCGTAGGGATCGTACGTAGCGAACATGCCCTCGGTGTATTCGCTGT
>JAUQXD010000634.1 GCA_030834835.1 Thermoflexales bacterium
CATCAACAACATCATACGCTTTTTCATTGTGCCTCCTCATGGCAGTTGTTCCTGGCAGGCAACAGGATAGCAAAACCAGGCCGAAATTTCGTCACCAAAAACAATGAGATTTTACCGGAGGGGATAATGAGAATCGTCAACCTGGTATGGGTGTACGACGATCCACTTTCCCACCAGTGTGGCGCTGAAGCAGGCGGCGACGGCTTATCGAGAAAGGCACGATCGGGCACCGATGATCGCCCAGAGTCGTCACACCCGGGATGATCGATTCACACAAAGCGTTTGAGTGTCTGTCATTTTGGTCACATCCAAATGATATAATCGTGGCAGGGGACATTAAGGGTGGCCAGAGATCGTGTTTAGCCTATGGAACTCATCGAGCGCGATCAGCAAATACAGAAATTAACCGATGCCTGGCGTCAGGTCAAGGCTGGCAAAGGCCGCATCGCGCTAGTCAGCGGCGAGGCTGGAATCGGTAAAACTTCCCTGGTCGAGCGCTTCGTTTCCGAGCAGGGTCGATCGGCGCGGGTGTTGTGGGGCGCTTGCGATGCCCTGTTCAGCCCACAGCCGCTCGGCCCTTTCATTGGAATTGCTCTCCAGATACAATCCAACCTACCCCGTTTGTTCCAGTCAGGCATCGACCGCTTATCGTTTTCGACTGAATTCTTCGTCTATTTACAGACAAGCCCCACCCCGGTCATCGTTGTTATCGAAGACCTGCATTGGGCCGATGAAGCGACTCTGGACGTGGTCAAGTTTTTAGGGCGACGCATTCAGCATTCCAGAACATTACTGATCTTGACTTATCGCGACGATGAGGTCAGCAGTAAGCATCCCCTGTGGTTGTTGCTCGGTGATTTTCCGGTTCATCTTACCGATCGGATTCCTCTGCCCCTGTTATCGTCGGGCGCAGTGGATCGTTTGGCGCAGCAGGCCACCCGACGATTGGAAGGATTATTCCGGGTTACGGGTGGAAACCCCTTTTTCGTGACTGAAATTATCGCCAGCGACACCGGGGGCGTTCCACCGTCTGTTCGAGACGCAGTTCTGGGGCGCGTCGCCAGGCTTTCTCCCACCGCAAAAAATATCGTCGAGCTGGCCTCACTGATACCCGGCGCAGCAGAAGTGTGGCTGATCGAGGCGATCCTCTACCCCGATTCTATGGCTCTGGACGAATGCGTGGAGCGCGGTATTTTGCATCCCGAGGGGAATGCATTGGCATTTCGCCATGAGCTGGCGCGGCAATCGGTCGAAGACTCGCTCCCGATTGGGAGGACCAGGGACCTGCACAGCAAAATTTTGGGAGCGCTGTTGAGCAAGGAAGCCGATCCAGCGAACCTGGCGCGGCTCGTCCACCACGCGACCCGCGCAGAGGATGAGCAAGCCACCCTCCGATTTGCCCCTCCGGCGGCACGCCAGGCCAGCGGATTGGGTGCCCACCGGGAAGCCGCTGCTCTCTACCGGATATCTCTCCGCTACCCACAGCGGTTATCGCCGGAAGATCGGGCAGAACTGCTCGAAAGTTTATCCTTCGAGTGTTACCTGATCGATAATATGGAAGAGGCGATTCAGGCCCGGGAGCAGGCGACCGTCATCTGGGAGCGGTTAGGGCGCCGGGAGCGAACCGGCGACTGCAAACGCTGGCTATCAAGATTGCACTGGGTCGGAGGAAATAAAAAGGAAGCGGAGAGATACGCCGATCTGGCCATCGAAATTCTCATGGCCCAGCCCCCCGGACCGGATCTGGCGATGGCCTTCAGCAACAAATCCCAGCTGCATATGCTTGCCTGGGAGGAAGAGCCGGCTTTGGAATGGGGAAAGCGAGCCATCGGGCTGGCAGAGAAACTGGGCGCCGTGGAAATCCTGGTTCACGCCATGACCAACGTTGGGGCAGCCGAATTCCTGATCGACTTTGAGACCGGGGTGGAGAAAATCAAGCGCGCCCTGCGGATCGCTCGTGACCAGGAAATGCACGATCACGTGTCTCGCTGTTACGCCTGTCTGGCCTCTTCCAGTGTTCAATTTCGCCACTATCCACAAGCGCATCATTGGATGACAGACGGGCTCGAATACACCACCGCAAGGGATCTGGATACCTACAGTGTCTATTTGCGCGGCTGGCAGGCGCAACTATGCTTCGAGACCGGGCAATGGGCTCAAGCGGAGGAAAACGCGCTCGAAGCGCTGCGGTTAGGGCGGTTCGAAACCATCACCCCAATTCCGGCGTTGATCGCCATGGGCCATTTGAAGGTGCGCCAAGGCGATCCAACGGCCATGGAGTTCCTGGATCAGGCTCGATCTCTATCGCTCCCGACCGGTGAGCTCCAACGGATCGGGCCGCTGGCGGCCGCGCGCGCCGAAGCCGCCTGGTGGCAGGGTGATCTGATTCAGGTTACGGCCGAAGCGGCCAACGCTTATGAGCTGGCCCTGAGCCGGAGTGATCCCTGGATTTTAGGACAGCTTGCCTACTGGCTGTGGCGCGCAGATGTGCGAGACATCCCTGTGGAAAGGTTAGCGCGTCCGTACGCCGGGATGATTCTTGGCGAGTGGCAAGCGGCTGCCCAGGAGTGGGCGGAGATCGGCTGCCCGTTCGAACAGGCATTGGCCCTGGCAGAGGGCGATGAGGCAGCACAGGTCCAGGCGCTCGCCATCTTTGAGAAGCTCGGCGCCAGGCCGGCCGCCGATAGGCTGCGCAAGCACCTGCAAGATCAAGGATTTGCGAACCTTCCGCTCAAATCAAGACCCCCTAAACTAACAGGTTCAGACGACCTGACGCCGCGCGAGATCGAAGTCCTGCGGCTGATAGCCGCCGGGTTATCCAACCCTGCCATCGCCGAAAAATTGACGATCTCAGTGGGAACGGTGAAAGCTCATACAAGCAACATCTATAGCAAGCTGGGCACGAATAATCGTGTTCAGGCTTTATCCCGGGCGCGGGAATTGCGTCTGTTGTAGGGGCATAGTAGGTAATGAGTAGGTTGTTGACCTATCCGTTTTCCGCCGCGCCGTTCTTCTTCCTGAAGTAAACCTCAAAATAAACCCCTCAAATAAACCCTTTGCAGATGATCTTAGTGAGATATCTTGCTAAGATGGGATTGTTCGCGTTGAGCGCGAAAAATCGCATTCCGGGGGTATCCTGATGATTGAGAAAGTCATGGAAACGAGCCAGGCAGTCAGCGCACTGGACAAGACGGTGGCGGCCAGTTTCAAGGCCAGTCTGCGGGGCGAGCTCATCCAGCCTGAAGATGAGCGGTACGACGAAGCCAGAAAAGTTTACAACGGGATGATTGATAAGCGCCCGGCGTTCATCGCCCGCTGCGTCGATGCCGCCGACGTGATCGCGGCGGTCAACTTCGGCCGGGAGCACAATCTATTGATCGCCGTGCGCGGCGGGGGGCATAACGGGGCCGGGCTGGGCATCTGCGATAGTGGCCTGGTCATCGACCTCTCCCGGATGCGCGGCATCCGGGTGGATCCGATCCGCCGTGAAGTGCGTGTCGAGGGCGGCTGTGTGTGGGGCGACGTTGATCATGCGACGCACCCGTTTGGTCTGGCCGTGCCCACAGGTTTCATCTCGACCACAGGTGTTGGCGGCCTCACGCTCGGCGGCGGCGTGGGCTATCTGACCCGCAAGTATGGGCTGACGATTGACAACCTGCTGGGCGTGGACATGGTGCTGGCCGACGGCAGTTTCGTCACGGCTAATGAGAAAGAGAATACAGATTTGTTCTGGGCCGTGCGCGGCGGAGGTGGAAATTTCGGTGTTGTCACCTCCTTCCTGTTCCGGGGTGATCCGGTCGGCCCGACTGTCTACGGCGGCCCCATTTTCTGGCCGTTGGAGCACGCTGATAAGGTCATGCGCTTCTGGCGCGACCTGATCTTAAGCGGCCCTGAGGACCTCAACGGCTGGTTCGGCTTCCACACTGTGCCGCCGGTTGAGATGTTCCCCCAGGCGCATCATCTGAAAAAGATGGCCGTTATCACCTGGTGCTATGCGGGTGACCTGGAGAAGGCCGCGCAGATTTTCAAGCCGATCCGGGAAGTCGCTCCTGCGGCCATGGACTTTGCCGGGCCAATCCCGCTTCCGGCGTTGCAGAGCATGTTCGATGGGCTGTACCCGCCCGGCTTGCAGTGGTACTGGAATGCCGATTTTGTCACCAACCTCACCGACGAGGCAATCGATCTTCATCGACAGTATGCCAAACAGTTGCCCTCCGTGCACTCGACCATGCACCTGTATCCCATCAACGGCGCTGCTCACAACGTGGGCAAAAACGACACTGCCTGGAACTACCGTGAAGCCAATTTCGTTCAAGTGATCGTCGGCGTGGATCCTGATCCGGCCAACAACCCGCGCACAATTGCCTGGTCAAAGGAGTATTGGCGCAAGCTGCATCCTTATTCGGCCGGGGGAGCCTACGTCAATATGATGATGGACGAAGGCCAGGAGCGCGTCCAGGCTGCTTATCGTGACAACTATGCCCGCCTGGCGCAGATCAAGGCCAAATACGACCCGCAGAACCTGTTCCGGATGAACCAGAACATCAAGCCGGCATGAGACCGTCAGATGAATAGTCCCACCGGCACAGCCTGGCCCCGGTTGGATCGGCACGGATTGTCCAGAGAGGAGCGATCAACGCCAGCAAAGAGGGGACGCATGTTGCAGACACCGATTGTCTACACGAGCACGCACAGGATCAAGTTCTCCGATCTCGATCCTTATAATCACGTGCGTACGGCAGTCTATTCAGCCTACTACATCGATCATCGCATGAACGGCTTGCGTGAACATGCTGGCTGGGATCTAAAGACCCTGGCGAAGTTGCCCTTCATGGTCTGGGTCAGGCGAATGGAGGTCGACTTTCTACGGCCGGTCGTCGGCGATCAGGCGATCACCATCACGTCATTCGTGCGCGAGTTCCGTGGGCCTGATGCGTACATCGAGTGCAGCATGGTCGATGAGTCTGGAAAGAATGTTTCGCGCTGCCTGATGATCGTCGCCTACGTCGACAAGAGCACGAATCGGGCACTGGATTGGCCGGCCGATAGGATGGCGCTGTTCTTCGAAAAAGAAACGGTCTGAGTTGGGCGGCTTCGTCAAGGCCAGTTGGTGAGCTAAGAAAATGAGATGACACGCGTAGCCATCTTGCGGTGCGGGAAGCTGCCCAGTTTCGTCAACTGGGCAGTCCCCAACCTGGATCAATTATTCGAAGAGGACAATCTGCTCCTCCAGGGGTTCGAAGCGCGGGGATTTCAGGCCCGGCCCATTGTCTGGAACCAACCCAAAATCGACTGGAGCCAATTCGACATCGTGCTGATCCGCAGCACGTGGGATTATCTCGATGACCAGGATCGGTTCCTGCATGTTTTGGCGCAAATCGAAGCGTCCCCATGCAGGCTCTTCAATCCTTTGTCGGCAGTCCGCTGGAACATCGACAAGCACTACTTATTTGACCTGGAGCAGTGGGGTGTACCAATCATTCCAACCTGTCTGGCATCGAACGTCGAGACAGACACACTTCATCGGCTGTTTGTTGATGCGCAAGTGCCAACCGTCATCCTGAAACCCACCATCGGTCTGGGCGGGTCCCACTCCTATCGAGTGCCGTTGGATGAGCTCAACCACACACTAACAACGCTAAGGGCCAGTCAGCCGCATCGTGAATACTTGATACAGCCCTTCATCGAAGGTATTGTCACCGAGGGCGAATGGTCGTTCATCTATTTCAACCGGCAACTTAGCCATGTATTGTTGAAAAAGCCTGCTCCAAATGACTATCGGGTACAGGGAATCTACGGGGGAACCGTCCACGCGGTCGAACCGCAAGCGCATGATCTCTTGCAGGCTGAGGCCGTAATGGCCAAACTTTCCTCTGACATTCTGTATGCACGCCTCGATTTCGTGAGAGTAGGCCGTCACTTGTCCGTGATAGAGATCGAACTCATCGAACCCATCTTTTCATTCAACCTGTTTCCCGAGAGCATTGGGCGTCTAGTCGATGCCATCTCAAAATTCGTGTGAAAGGGCCACCGGCTTTGAGGAGGCAGATCATGTTTCGGCTATGGCGAAGTTCCCTGGTTCTGATAATTGTTCTAGCGACGCTGGTCGGCTCCGTGTGGGCTGCACCTGGTACGCCTAACGCGCCGGGTGGCTTACATTCACCGCCGACACCGAGGTGACCTCAGTCTATTTCAGTTGGGCTTGCGCCGGCTGGAGTATTTCTTGACTCACGAGTATCCGATCCCGAGCACGTTTAATCTCGCACCAGAAAGAGTCCGGTGGTGAATTGTTTTAGTATCGGTCGCCGACCACTTTGATCTGTGACATCGCCTGGGCGATCTTGCTGAGATCAGTGGCAGTCAGCTCGATCTTCGCCGCCCCGAGGTTGTCATCCAGCCGTTCGAGTTTGCGCGAACCCGGAATGGGTACGATCCACGGCTTTTGCGCCAACAGCCAGGCCAATGCAATCTGCGCCGGGGTGGCCCCCTTCTGCGAGGCGATCCTCTCCCGCCTCGGCCACGTCTTCCATCGGTACGGCCGGGTCGGGCCGGTGCTGGTAAAACAGATCGATGACCTCGACCCGCAGGCGCTTGAGCGAGGCTTCGGCCACGCGCTTGATCTGCTCCGGGCGGCTATCCACGCCAACGCTGGGATGCGGCCCCTTTTCTCCGTGCTTCCAGCCGAACTTCGTGGCGATCACGACCTGGCCCTTGAAAGGCTTCAGCGCTTCGCCGACCAGTTCCTCGTTCGTGAACGGTCCATACACTTCCGCGGTATCGAAGAAAGTCACGCCGCGCTCGACCGACTTATGGAGGAAATCGATCATCGCCTGTTTGTCGGTCGGCTTGTCGCCGAAACTCATGCGCATGCAGCCCAGCCCCAGGGCTGAAACTTCCAATCCGCTGTTGCCAAGTTTTCGCTTTTGCATTTTAGAACTCCTTTTACTCTTCTGGCTGGTTACTACTCAGCCGTCATGCCCGAACGCTTCTGTCGGGCATCCAGGCTGACCATCGGCGAGTCGCGCTGATCGGGCCGCTGGATTCCCGCTTAAAGCGTGCGGGAATGACTTCGCAGCGGAGGCTGAGTAGTTACTCCGGCTGAGCGATAGCTTGTTCTTTGGTCAAAATTCGATTCTCATAGACCTGGATTTTGTGATTCAACAGGTCCAATGTTTTTTGCATCTCCTGGATGCGCGCGGTCAGCAAATCCCGTTGTTCTTTCAGGATTTCCTTGCGCGTCTCAATGGTCTGGTCGCCGCGCTGCACCAGGTCCATGTATTCGATCAATACTTCGATGGGCAGCCCGGCGCTCCGCATGCACTTGATGAACTCGACGCGGCGGACATCAAGGTCGTTGTAGTCGCGGATGCCGCTTCCGTTTCGATTGACGGGCGGAATGAGACCAATCCGCTCATAGTAGCGCAACGTATCCGACGACATGCCCTGTCGCTCACTCACTTCTGCGATCTTCATAAATTCACCTCGAAGGATAGTGTACC
>JAUQXD010000635.1 GCA_030834835.1 Thermoflexales bacterium
CGATTGGCTGTACCGCGTCCATCCGATCGCGTTTGCGTTCGAGAATACGGCCGATGGCTACAAGCTTCTCTTCGCCGACGGCGTCTTCTGCGAGATGGCCGTGTTTGAGCCGCACGAACTGACCGCCGCGACCTTTGCGCGAGGGCGTATCGTGTGGCAGCGCGCGGATTTCGATAGCACACTTGCCGAACCAAAGCCTCAGCCCGCGAATCAACCGCGTTCGCGCGAATGGCTGATCGGCGAAGCGTTGACTAATCTATACGTGGGGTTGGGTCGTTATCGACGTGGCGAGAAGTTATCGGCGCAGCGGTTCATTCAACATTATGCCGTCGATCGCGTGGTGGACTTGATTGCGCGCATTGAAACGGAAATCCCCGCGTATCGCGACGTCTTCGCCAACGTGCGGCGCGTTGAGCAGCGTTATCCCATCGAGACGCGGCACCTGCCGCAAATGGTGCAGGGTTACGATCACAGTCCAGAATCTGCCGCCGCGATCTTGACTTGGCTCGAACTGCACTTCGACATCAATGCTGCGATGGCGCACGCCATCCGGCAGTTGATCGATCAAGCTGCGTAATTGTCAGCGCGTGCGGATCACCACCAATTTGTCGGTACCCGACTCTGCCCCCCACACTTCACCGGGGCGACCCAGAATTTGCCGGACACTGGCCGGTGAACTGGGCAGCGTAAAAACCTCGAAGGTTTCACTGGCCGGATCGAAGCGCACCAGCGCATTCGCGCCGAAGTCACTCTGCCACACCTGATCATCCTCATCGACGTACACGGCATAAGCCTGCGGCCCATCGCCCGGCAAACGCCACTCGCGCCACGTATTTGCCGCCGGGTCATACACAGCCACTTGCCCGCTGTTCCATTCGCTCACCCAGATGCGGCCTTGAGAATCGGCCCAGACGCGGCGCGCGCCCTGATTTGGCGTGGGCGGATCGATCGGGGTGGCCGCGCCCGTCACCACATCGATCCGCGCGATGTGACTGCCCGCCAGCGAGGCGTAGTACACATCACCATCCGGCGTAGTTGCGATGCCGTATGGACCACGGCCGCGCGGCGCATCGAAGACCTCCACCACTTCGGTGGCCGGATCGAGACGTCCGTAAACGCCGCCCTGCCCGGTGAACCACAGCACGCCGCGCGCATCAAAGGTCGCCGTGTTGAGATTGACGTTGCGCCCGGCCGGCAGCGGAAATTGCTTAACCTCATCCGTCGCCGGATCAACTCGCACGATGGCGTTCAGGCCGCTGTCCGTCACCCACGGTGCGCCATCAGGCCCGACGATCACGCCATGTGGCGCAGAACGTGTGCCCAGCGGAATGTGCCGCGTCTCGCCCGTCACTGGATCAAGTCGCCCCAGCGCGCCGGCGGTTTGGGCCGTGTACCAGACCGCGCCGTCCGGAGCCGGTGCTACATCATGCGGATGCGAGCCGGCTGGCACGGGATATTCCTGCACTTTTGGCTGAACCACTGGCTCCGTAGTCGCTGGGCGACACGGTCTCTGGCGACACGGTCGCTGGCGGTGCAATTGTTGGTGCAGATGTCAGCGTGGGTTGAAGGGTGGGTGCGAGCGGTGTGGGAGAGTGCGTTTCGATCGAAGGAGCGGTAGGGGACCGATCGGTAGTCAGCGGCCGATCGGTAGTCGGCGGCCGATCGGTTGCTATCTGCTGATCGGCCCCGCAACCG
>JAUQXD010000636.1 GCA_030834835.1 Thermoflexales bacterium
ACTCATTCGATTCTGACCAGCATTATTCGCACTTGCCAGAAACACGGCCAAGACTTTGTCAACGCCGTGAAACGCGTCTTGCGTCAACCTGCGCCGCTCGTGTTGGACCTTGTCAGCGAGACGACGCGGTAATCAAATACGTGGTGCGTAATGTCCACCGTTACCGCACCGTGGTGGATCTGGCGCAGTGTACAGAAACGGCTGATTAAATGGACGCTGCTCTTGCTGGGCGGAAAGAAGTATGCCGTCGAGTTGACAACAAAGATCGAGACCGGCGCGCACTATCCTGATCTCAAACGCATTGAGGTCAATCCTGAGATGTTCGCGCGTGAGTCAATCGATGTGCAGTTTCGCGCTACGCAGGGTTTGTTACTACACGAGGCCGCGCATGCGAGATACACGGATGCCTGGCCCGAGCAGAAAGACAACTTGTTGTGCGAACTCGTCAACATGCTGGAGGATTCTAGAATCGAGCAAGCCATGTGCGCCGCCTTTCCCGGTGGCTCGCCCGCGTTGACCCTACTCGGCGATCTGGTCTACCGTGATCTGCGTGGGCTAGAATCGAAGCCGGAATACAAGGCGCTGAACGCCTGTCTCGCCTGGCGCTGGGCGCACACTCGTAGTACTGAACATGAGATGTTCAAGCGGCTCAACATGCTGAAGGATGATGTGGCGCGCGATCAGTGGGCAACGATTAAGTCGTTGGTCGAAGCGGCCTGGATCGCGCCGGACACTCGCGAAGTGATTCGACTGGCCAAGCAGATTCTCACGATCCTACATATCCCCGAAGGTCTGCCGCCGCGCCGCTTCAAGGGTGTCAGTACGAGCGGAGTGCCCGCCCAACGCGCTGACGATGATCCGGCTTTGCCTGCGCCCACTGGCCCGGAGATCGATGGCCCCGGCCTCGACGGCACACCGCGCGAGACGAAGGAGCATCATGCTGGTGATGGCCGCTCGTGGACGAAGCCGCAGCCCTACATCACGCTGGAAGATACGGCGCGGCCGCTGGCCAAACGCATCGTTGAAACGCTGCAAGAGCCACAACCCGATGTGCGTCCTCGTGCCGATGCCACTTCAGGCCGCTACCTGTATCGCCTCGAAGCCCGTGACTGGGAGCGGCCGTTTCAACGCCGCGCCGAAGTCGGGCGCGCACCGCGCAGCCTTGCGCTGTATCTGCTGGTGGACTGGTCGAGTTCGATGCGGGGTAGCGCCAACGGGGTGAAACTCGCGCTGATGGCGCTGCACCTGGCGACCGAACAACTGCGGATTCCGCACGCCATCACGTTCTTTGGCGCGGGTCGGGATGCCGCGCCGGCCGAACGCATCGAAACTATCGTGACGTTTGAACGACGCAGCGAATGGCCCAAGGCGTTGATCGCCGGCTATGAGCCGTCGGCGGGCAATGAGTATCTGTTCGCGGCGCTCGATCGCGCGATCGGTGATCTGCAGGCACGTTCAGAACGCGACAAGATCATCCTCTGCGTACACGATGGCAGCCCGGTTTGGTCCGGTCGTGAAGGCCGCGATTGGGACTTGTCGATCGCGCGCGTGAAACTGGCCGAACAGAAAGGCATCAAAGTGATTGGCCTATTTCTGGGCGAAGGTGAGGAAGAGTTGCACAAGATGCAGCGGTTGTTCTCGCGCCTGATCGCCACTACCCCCGATCGACTACCCGAGAAACTCGGTGGAACGTTGATCAGTTTGGCGTAGGATTGGCATGAGATGTAGAGACCTCGATATAAAACCTAGGTCTCTACATACTCTTTATTATCGGAAGATATAAGGAATTGATGTCTCCTGATTCAGTAGAGCGGAAGT
>JAUQXD010000637.1 GCA_030834835.1 Thermoflexales bacterium
CTCAATCGTACCGATTTGCCTGTTTACAAGATCAGCGAATCGCACTACACTGAAAACAATCCGCGGGGGCGAGATGAATCGTCTCTGCGGATTATTTCTTGTAGTCGGGGAGAATGGCTCAGATGGACACGACTCAGGAACACATTTTGCTTGTCGATGATGATCCCGGCATCACGGAGCACTTGTCCCGCATCTTGGAAAAGGCCGGTTTCATTGTCACAGTGGCCTCTGATGGTGAAGAAGCCCTTGAGTTGATTCGGACGACCCGACCCGACCTAGTTCTTCTTGACATTGGTCTGCCCAAGTTGGATGGTCGCCTGGTGCTGCTCAGAATACGCGGAGACGGGGATCAAACGCCGGTCATCTTGCTCACCAAGTTCAGTGACATCGCGAGCGAAGTTGTTGGGTTTGAACTTGGCGCCGATGACTATATCGGTAAGCCCTTCAGCGGGGAGGTGGTCGTGGCCCGGATTCGCGCCGTTCTACGCCGCACCCGCGCTGAGCAACCTTCATTGGCCAGATCGCCCAGGCTGTGCAGCGGCGAGTTATTGCTCAATCGGAAAGCCAGGCGCGCCTATCGCCGGTCGCAAGATTTGAAACTAACCCCCAAAGAATTCGCTTTGCTGGAATGCCTGATGCTTCACCCTGAAGAGGTTTTAAGCCGCAACCAGTTGTTGGACGATCTGGGTTGGGAAGACCCGCGCTTGATCGACCATCATATCGCGCTGCTGCGTAAAACTCTGGGAGATGATTCGAAAGCGCCCACCTTCATCGAGACAATCCGCACCGAAGGTTATCGCTTTATCGGGCCAGTGGAGGCTTGCTAATGAATCGCAAGGGGGTACTTGTACTCTGGCTGATCTACATTGTTCTGGTCGTGGTGGCGGTCATCCTCGTCGGATCACAGAACACTGCCCTCAGACTTACGATGCCAGTGGAAGATGCCCTGCTGCTGGCCGGCGTAATAGCGGGCGGTGTGGCCGGTGCTGTCAGCATCATCTTGAATTTGGTCAGGCGACAGCAGCAGTCGTTCACCGAGCAGCGTCGATTAGAGGAAGTCACGGCCAGTCAGACGGATACCATTCAAGAGCAGGAAAAAACGATCGCCAGTCAGGCCGCGACCATTGACGAGCAGAAGATCGTCATCAATGAGCAACAAGGGTTTCGACGCGCCCTCAATCATGAATTGAGGAATCCCATCACGGCGATCAGCGTGGGGGTTGAAAGCCTGAGCGCTACCTGTGGCGCGGACACTTTCAAGCGTCTCAAAACTGACGTTGAACGAGTGTCTGGCTTGTTGGAAACCGTCAATGCGTTGGCCCGGCTTGAAACAGATCCGATTGAACACTTGCCGGTAAAGCTAGACGAGATCATGCAGCAGGTCGTGGAAATGATTGAGGCCACACCGGCGGTGTGTGGCTGCCAGCTGGCTATGGATTTGCCGCCGGGACCTTTTCCGCTGCCCGCCATTCTTGGCGATGAAGACCTGCTCTTCATCGTTCTGCACAATCTGATAAACAACGCGGTCAAGTTTACACCGGAAGATTGCGAAGTGGTTGTGCGTGCCTTTGAAGATACCGGGCACGTCATCATACAAGTCTGTGATAACGGGTTGGGAATGAGTGCCGGGGATCTGCAGCAGGTCGGACAACCCTTTCGCCGGGGACAAATCGCCCTGGACCGCAAAATACCGGGCAGCGGCCTGGGGCTGTTCCAGGCCTATAAAATCGTCGCGCGGCATGGGGGGCAAATCTCAACCCACAGCGAGGTTGGCAAGGGCACCGTGGTTACCCTGCGCCTGCCGATCGGCGATGTTACGGAGGCGTAACAGTTGAAGGCCGGACGGTGACATTCACCGGTGGATACCGTAACGCTAATTCTGATAAGATGACGATCGGCCCCCGTCATGGAGAACGCAATGAGTGCCAGAACTGAACTCATATCGAGGATTGGGCGTAAGGGTGTGGTGTACCTGCTGCTGTCGCTGCTGCTGGCCGCCTGTGGCCGTTGGACATTCGAACCTGTACCGGTAGCTACACCCGTGTGTCCGGCCACCAGAATTTCAATTCGCACGAATTTGACCTTTACCTCGGCGTTGCCGGAACTTGGCACACCAGAAACTGGCCGACAAGACATTAACCTGGGTGCGCTCGATCAGCCGGGGCGATATGTTCTCCAATTGATGAATGATTCACCCTCATTTTCAGGACACTGGCTGGAATGGGACTACCTGTCGCTAACAGCCGGCGATAGTTTCCTGTGGCAAATTGGCCAGAGCGAAACACCGCCGGATCTCAATTACACCGGACAAGTTACCGACGAGTTTTGCAGTATGGCCGTACCGGCGGAGTGTAAAATTGAGTTTGAAGTCGTGTCAGGCAAGATTGATGAACGCTCCTTTCCCAAGACGCTTAATGACGGACAGGTCTCTGAAGTTAAGATCAAGTTTCAGGTAGCGCCAGAGCAGACAGGCACTGACCTTATTTTGACCCTGAGCACGTTGTATTCCTCGCACGTTCCCGATACCCGCGATTTCAAGATGCGAGTCATCCTGGCAGGCCCGTTCTAAACTACTGCCGCAGTTGCGGACAAAATCGCCGCGTCATGGTTGTTACAGGCGCTGGTGACCCTGCCGATAGGGTCGTCAGTCCGTGCGCGGACAGCCGCTGATGGTTGTCCTTTTCCCCATTACAGCGTCCCCCGCACATTCATCTCGGTTGACGGCTAAGTATTACGGCTTCGTAACCTTGCCCGGCAAAATCGTAATGCCAGCGGATTGATTTCGTAAGGTCGTTTCGGTTACGCTGTTGGCACGATGAACATCTCACGACACTAGTGGTGCGTTTGAAAAGTCTTTCAACATAGTCCCGATAACTTCTTCTCTGCCCATTCGTGTAAGTCTCGGCGTGTCCATGACCAGTGGATTGGATGCGCCCATAGCCGATTGTACTCTGGTGTGCTGGCGATGAGATGATCAATGAGATCTTGACGAGTCGCCCAATCACCACGTTGCAAGTACCGCACCTCAAAGCTCTTGAGCAGCAGTTCGGCCTGATTGAGCCACGAAGCATGCGCGGGTGTGAATAGGACGCGCAGCCATGAGTCGTAAGAGCGCAGCACTGCGGCCGTCGTGGCGGAAATATGACTCGGGCCACCGTCCCAGATCATGTGAACCCGCCGAAACGATCGAAAGGGGCGCAGTAATTTGGGCAGTGCTCGACACAGATGTTCGCTGTCATTTTTGTCCAGACAGCAGCTTCGCATCTGACCGTTATAGACGTTAAGCAGCGTGAGAAAATTGACGGTGCCATGTCGAATATATTCAAACTCGTGTCGTTCGATTTGGCCTGGGCGCATGGGCTGAGTCGGGTGGGCACGTTCCAGGGCTTGGATGTTGGGCTTTTCGTCTAAAGCGAGAACGATCTCGTCATGCGCCCACAGCGAATCGACCCTTTCATACAGCCATAAAATGCGGCCCGCGCGTTGCATGAATTTCGCATCCAACGTGGGGGTGATCCAATACCGACAACGATGCGGCTGTAAGTCAGCATCGCGCAAGATGAGTGAAACCGTCGAATGCGCAATGTGAGGCACGAGACCGCGCTTGACAGCGAACGCAGCCAGACTTCGGGTAGACCAATGCGTCAGGTTCAAGCCCAGGCCCATCGGCTGACAACAGGCGAGTTGCTCAATCGCCACGCGTTCCAGTGCGGTGATTTCACGTGGTCGGCCGGACCGTGCCGCATCATAGAGGGCGTTCACGCCGACGGATTCGTATCGACGGCACAGCGACCAAATCCCGAACCGGGTCATCCCGACTTGTTCGGCCAGGTCCGTAACCAGTATCTCGGGATCTTGCATGGCTAACAACACATACCCGCGGCGAGCCACGCGTTGCTCCGTGCGACCATCGCGAAGCAATCGCTCGATTTCAGCGCGATCGGACTTGCTCAAACGAATGATGTTGGGGGCGCGTCTTCTCATACACCGTTACACCTCTTCCAAAAAATGGCGTATGAGAAGTATATCGGTTGTTAATGTGCTATGACTATGTTGAAAAACTTTACAAACGCGCCACTAGGGCGAATCTTATTTCTTTGGCGATCCCCAGTCGATCGCGGCCAGGATTCTGTTCATCAAACGCGACGCGCGACTGGCAGACTACAAACAGCATCTGATTCAGGTGCAAGAGTTTGGAAATGTCTGGCACGGTGTCACGGGTCTCATGCGCGGCGAAGCGCTCACCATTATTGCGACGGCGATCGGCCCCAGTATGGTTGGGGATGCCATCTATGCCCTTGACAGGCCAGATTCTGTGTGCCTTTACTCAGGTACGTGTGGTGGTTTGCACAACGATCTGGAAATTGGCGACTACTTCATTGTCGATCGCGCAGTATGTGGTGACGGTTATGCCGTTCATTTTGGGCATTCATCTTTGTCAGAGACTTCGGGTTACTTTAGAACCCTGGAATCCCTCAAGACCCTGATCACACCTGAGGTCAAGCGAGTGGATCACGGCCTGACCTTCACGACGAATTCTGTCGTGCGTGAAACCGACGCTGTTTTTTGGGGAAAGGTGAGCGACAAGTGCCGAATCATCGAAATGGCGGCGGCGTTTTACGCGGGGGCGGCGGCCACAGGCAAAAGAGCAGCCGCCTACTTCTGGGTGACCGATTTGCCCACTCGCGGGAAAAGCTTATTTGACACACTTGCTCCGGAAGATATGCGAACCAAGCAGGACAGATACGATCGTTCGGTCACGCTGGATCTTGAGCTGCTGTTCGCCTTATGAGACAGACGAGATGATCCAACTTGAGAATTTCTCCGTCTACAACACGCTTTTTGCCAGGCCCACTCGCCTGGACAATCCCTTGCACGATCTATTGCCGGATAATGACGATCGTGGCTGGAGCGTGGCCCGCAACTTGATCAAGCCGCTCAACCACCTTGATTTTGTCAAAAGAAAAGAAGCACTGGCGGTTGAACTTAATCTTCATAGCACCTTAACTTTCCCCGCCCTCTTTGAGGCGAACTACGCTATGCTTGCCAAATACCAGGCGCGCGCCCTGACCACCAGCGCCGTCGTAGCGCGGCTGGCGGCCCAACTTCGCCAGGCAGGCCGCGGATTATCTGAAGCTGATGTGGTCGATCGGCTGCGTGAGTATGCAACGATCCGGCACATGGAGTTTCACCCGAGTGACGTCTGCAATTTGACGTGTTGCGGTTGCACGTACGGGCACGATGATCCTGAACGCAAGCCACTGCCGCTGAATTTCCCCTTCCATGCAATCAAAGAGATTTCTCAAATGAAACCCCGTTCAATGGTCATTATCGGCGGTGGCGAACCGACGTTATATCGAAGCGGCAATTGTCGACTTCAGGAGGCAATCGACGAGATCTCCGCCACGAACGCGGGCATCACTTTAGCGCTAGTCACAAATGGTACCAGTAAGCCGCCCGGTGATTGGCCCAACCGATTGAGTTGGATCAGGTTGTCACTGGATGCTGCGACTGAGCAGACTTACACGGCTTTTCGCGGCAAACCTCTGTTTACGCGTGTGATCAAGAACTACCTCGGCTACCTGGATCATGCTGTCAGCCATGTGGGGATCAGCTTCCTGTTCGCTCAAGCCAACATTCGCGATTATGCCGCGGTAGCCAGGTTCATCTTTGATTTGGTCAAGGCCGAAAAACCACGAGCCCTGCCTAAAGTCAACATTCAATACCGCCCGCTTCGGCGTGACCCCTATCTTTACGCTCGGCCATTTCCGCAAGCCGTGACACGTGAGCAGATCCGAAACGCCATCCGCGACGTTCGGGAGTTAGCGGACTCGTCGGTAGAAATGAAGCGGTTCCTGAAGAATCAAACGAACATCACCGCTATTCTGGGCGGCAATACCCATCCCTGCCACGATTTCTCGCGCTGTTATTACAGCCAAACCTTTCGAATCGTCCGGGCGAATGGCGATCTTCGTCCTTGCTTTGTCCGAGTAGCGGAGCCCGATTTTTCGCTGGGCAACCTCCAAACGGACCGCCTGGAAACGATCGCGCTCAACACGTTGTATGTTGGAGCGCGGCGTAAGTCGCATTGTGACCCACAGGGTTGCCGGCAGTGCCACGTCAATTACACGTTTGAACAGGGCCTCAGCGGAAACTTGAAACCATCAGATTCTCCACAGATACAGGCAGATCCATTCTATTGAGTGATGTCAGTCCGCTGTGCAATGAAGGGTTTCCCAACGAAAGGAGATTGATCATGCTGCGCACGATTGCCGTTCAAAGAGTATTGCTTGTCAGCCTGCTCGTCCTGTTAAGCGCCGGCCGCGATGGACGCCTCAACTCCTTCGCGCCCGATTCAGAGATGGCCGTGGTCCCTCAGACCTGGCACGTCACCACGACTGGCTCGGACATCACCGGGAATGGCTCAGAGGCCAACCCATTTGCCACTATCCAGCATGGGATCAATACGGCCATCAATGGCGACACGGTGCTGGTGCATCCCGGCGTCTACCGCGAGAACATCAAT
>JAUQXD010000638.1 GCA_030834835.1 Thermoflexales bacterium
TCTCCAATTCCTTCAATTTTGCTTCCGGCACTACACCGTTGACCCAGCCGCGCGCCGTGTAGTATTCCTCGAGCATCAGATCGAGTTCGCACACCTGGCCCATCGAGCCGGGCATGGTCGACGCTTCTTTGGTGAAGCGATCCGGCAGCGTGTCACTCCCCTCACGGAAGCCGTTGAGGTTATTGTAGTAGCGCTCCAAGTTGTAAACACGCTCGCCCGCTTTGAGCAGGTGAGCGGGATCGGAGTGTACGCCAGTGATAGCCTCATACTGCGCCGCGAACGAATCGAGTGACTCGGCGAACGTGGCGAACTTGCACACGTCCAGGCAGTCGGTGACGGTGTGCACGTTCTGGAAGATCACGTTCATCTCGCCCTTGCCCTTCCATGCCAGCGGATCGGTGACTGTCGACGGGCCGAGCACGTTGCCGACGACTTCGGCTGCCGGTGTGTAGCCGCGCAGGTGGCACGCGCCGCGATTGCTGGTGGCATAGCCCAGGCCCATGCCCTTGATGCCACGCGGATCGTAAGCGGGCACGCCCTGGCCCTTGGCCGTCATGGCAATTTCGGGATGACCAAAATGCTTAGCCGTTGCATTAGCGCCCTCAGCCATGACGTCTCCGATACCTTCTCGGAAAGCGATCTTGCGGACCGTCTCGGTCATGCCGTAGATGTCGCCCCACGCCAGGCCGCCGTCGCCGTTGGTCCAGCCCTTCTGGGTGGCCTCCATCCAGATGGACAACGGGTGACCGATTTCGATCGCGTCCATGCCGTAATCGTTGCACAGATCGATCATCTTGGCGACGGTGTTGATGTCGCTGTTGCCGCAGTTCGCGCCCACCGACCAGGCTGGCTCGTACTCGACGCTTTCCATCCGCAGACCCTTCCACGGGCCTTCCTTGATTTCCACTTCCTTCTTGCAGGCCACCGGGCAAGCGTGGCAGGTGGGGTCGTCGACCAGGATGTTCTGCTTCACATACTCGCCACTCAGCAATTCAGCCTGATCGCCAAAGGCCGTGAACTGGCTGTTCTTGGTGGGGTAGGCGCCGAGGGTGTTGGTCATGTTGGTCAACACGTTGGTGCCGTACACCGACAGACCGCCCTTGCGCGGCGATGTCACCACGCGCTCATCCATAATCTCGGCCAGCGCCTTTTGATGCGCGATCTTCCACTTATCGCGATCCGCAGCCTTGACGATCTTCTTCGCGGCCTTGATGACGACCGCCTTCAAATTCTTACTGCCGCCTACGCAGCCCGTGCCGCCGCGGCCGCTGGC
>JAUQXD010000639.1 GCA_030834835.1 Thermoflexales bacterium
GCCATGGTGAGAAAAGACCTGGTAGCGATCGAACACTGGACTGGCGACCATTGTAGCCTTATCTTGCCGCGAGATCAAATGAGCCTTGAGCCGTTACCGCGTAGTCAGGGGCAAATAAACTGAGGCCAACGCCGTTATGGTAGCCGTCATGGCCGGGTGAATTGCACAATGATAGACATACACGCCCGGTAAAACAAAGGTATACGAAAAAGCGCTGCCCGGACCGAGATCATCGGAGTTCCACGGACCGCTGTTGCTCGTGGTGGTATGGGTAAGGACACCCACATTGAGCCAGTTGACCGCTGACCCGACATTAACTGTGATCGCCGCCGGCACGAAACTGAAGTCAACGATCGACACATCGCCAGCCGCAGCTGACCGCGCCTGAGCACTCGATAAACCCAACGCCGCGCTCAATGACCAGAGCGACGAGCCTGCGATCAGAATCGCCGCTGCCCACGCCTTACACTTCAAACGGATTGATTCAGGCCGCATACTTTTCACCTCAGCCGTTGCCGTGTTGCGCCGAATTTCACACCACAAATTTCTTCCGCTTCATGATATGATACGCAGTGTTTGAAGTGCGAGATGCTTGAAGTCCATGAGGTGACCAATGCTGCTGGCGATCCGCGATCTCACCAAGTACGATGAATTCCTGCAAGTCCGCGATGTGCAGCAGCAGGTCTGGGGCTTTGCGGGCGGCGAGGGGTTGTATCCGCCCGCGCTGAACACGGCGGCCGAGAATGGCGGCACGGTCATCGGCGCGTTTGACGGCGGCAAGATGATCGGCTTTATCTACGGCTTCATTGGCATTCATGCCGATCGCCGCCTGAAGTTGTGCTCGCAAACGATGGGCATTTTGCCGGAGTATCGCAACAAAGGCATCGCCGCGACGTTGAAGTGGGCGCAGCGGCAGCGCGTGCTGGAGAACGGCATCGATCTGATCACGTGGACGTATGATCCGCTGGAGGCCCCCAATGCCCGATTGAACCTGCACACCCTGGGCGGCATGGCGCGCACTTACAAACGCAACATCTACGGCGAAAACTTCGGCGCACTGAGCAAAGGGCTGCCCAGCGATCGCTTTCTGATCGAGTGGTGGTTGAACAGCGAGGCCGTTGCGGAACGGTCGAAGGGGCTGAAACCGGGGCCGATCGGCGTGGGGAGTCCGATCGCCAATCGGTGCGCGGGCACGAGCGGTGATCGCAAGATCGAAACGATCGATCTCAACCTCGATCCGCCCATCGTGCGGGTGGAAATCCCGAACGATTTGCAAGCGATCAAGAAAGCGAATATGGCGCTGGCATTGGACTGGCGACTGAAGACGCGCGAACTATTCGAAGCGTATTTTGCGCGAGGTTATGAGGCGGTTGATTTTGTGCGGGCCGGTGAAGTGTGGGGGCCGGAGCGCGCACGGTATAACTGGTATGTATTGCGGCGTTCGCCGTGATGTGGTAAATTTGTTATAGCCTTCACGAAAGCGCGCCCGCTGGTCTCAGGGCGCGTTTTTGCGCCAGGGGAGAACAATTATGACTTTCCGCGATCTGCGCGACTTCATCCGCGAACTGGAAAAGCGCGGCGAATTGATCCGCGTGCGTGTGCCCGTCGATCCCGAACTGGAGATCACAGAAGTCACCGATCGTATCTCCAAAGCCCCCGCGGCTCAGAACAAAGCCATCCTGTTTGAGAGTGTCAAAGGCAGCAATATGCCGGTGCTGATCAACGCCTTTGGCAGTGCGGCGCGCATGGCGCTGGCGCTCAACGTTGACGACCTCGAACAGCTCCATCACGATCTGGCCAAAACGATCGATCTCAAACTACCGCAAGGTTTCGGCGCGGCGCTTAATCGCGGACGTGATCTGTTCAGCGTGCTGCACTCGATCGGGTTGGGGCCGAAAATTGTGAAGTCTGCGCCCGTGCAGGACGTCGTCATCACCGATCGACCTTCGCTCTCCAAGTTGCCCATCCTCAAATGCTGGCCGCTCGACGGCGGCAAGTACATCACCTTGATGCAAGTTATCACGCGTGATCCCGTGACGAACGTACGCAACGTGGGCATGTACCGCCTGCAAGTCAAAGACGATCAGACGTTGATGATGCACTGGCAGCGGCACAAGGGCGGTGCGGAACATCAGCGCGTGGCGCAGGACGCGCAAAAGCCGCGCATCCCGTGCGCGATTGTCCTCGGCGGCGATCCGGCCTCGATGTGGAGTGCTTCTGCGCCGCTGCCGCCCAACATCGACGAGTATTTGCTGGCGGGTTATCTGCGCGGCAAGCCGGTTGAATTTGTGAAGTGCATCAGTCAACCGATCGAGGCACCTGCGAATGCGGAGATCGTGATCGAAGGCGACGTCGATCCGAACGAGCAGGAAATGGAAGGGCCGTTCGGCGATCACACCGGTTTCTACACGCCCGCCGATCGGTTCCCGGTCTTTCACGTCACGGCCATTACCCATCGCGCCGACGCGATCTATCCCACGACGGTTGTGGGCAAGCCGCCGATGGAAGACTATTGGATGGGCAAGGCGACGGAGCGGTTGTTCCTGCCGCTGCTGCGTCTGTTTCTGGGCGAAGTGGTCGATTACAATATGCCCGCCGAAGGCGTGTTTCACAATCTGGTCATCGTCTCGATCAAGAAACGCTTCCCCGGCCACCCGCAAAAAGTGATGTTCGGCATCTGGGGTCTGGGCCTGATGATGTTGACCAAGGCCATCGTCGTCGTCGATGAGAACGTGAACGTCCACGATTTGCAGGAAGTGGCGTGGCGCGTTTTAGGCAACGTCGATTGGAAACGCGACATTACGCTGGTCGAAGGGGCAGTCGATCAACTCGATCACTCCGCGCTGCGCGATTCGTTCGGCGGCAAGATCGGCATCGATGCGACGGCGAAAGGGCCGATGGACGGACATCCGCGCGGTTGGCCAACCGAGATCGAGATGGATCCGGCCATCAAGGCGCTGGTCGATCGGCGCTGGGCTGAGTATGGAATCAAATAACCACGGATTACACGGATGTCACTGGAGAAGCCAAACATCTGTGTAATCCGTGAAATCCGTGGTTTATGATGAAACGATTAATTGTCGGAATAAGCGGGGCATCTGGCGTAATTTACGGCATTCGCTTGTTGCAAGTCTTGCAGCAGGGCGGCGAGATTGAAGCGCATCTCGTGATGAGCGCGGCAGCCAAAGCCACCATCGCGCAAGAAACCGACTGGAAGATCAGCGATGTTGAGAAACTGGCGAGCGTCGTGCACAATGCCAACGATATCGGCGCGAGTATTGCGTCGGGGTCGTTCGTGACGCTGGGCATGGTCATCGTGCCGTGCTCGATCAAGACACTGTCCGCCGTAGCCAACTCGTATTCGGCGGAGTTGATGTCGCGCGCGGCAGATGTGTGCCTGAAGGAAGGTCGCCCGTTGATTTTGTGCGTGCGCGAGACGCCGCTGCATCTGGGTCACTTGCGCCTGATGACGCACGCAGCTGAAATCGGCGCGACGATCCTGCCGCCGATTCCGGCCTTCTATGGCAATCCGCAAACGGTGGATGATCTCATCGACGGGACGATTGGCCGAATTTTGCTGAGGCTTGGAATTGACAATGAGTTGTACACGAAATGGAAAGGCATGCGGTAGGGGCGAATCCATGTGTTCGCCCAGTTTGCGGGCCGACACGCGGGTCGTCCCCTACGACATTGATTTTTAATCATGAAACAAGCCAAAGCTTTTCTCGATCTCATCAAATTCGAGCACACCATCTTCGCATTGCCCTTTGCCTATCTGGGCATGGTGCTGGCAGCGAAGGGGCTGCCCACGTTCCATCAGTTCTTCTGGATCACGGTGGCGATGGCCTCGGCGCGCACGCTGGCGATGAGTTTCAATCGTTTCGCCGATCGCCACATCGACGCGCGCAATCCGCGCACCGCTGCTCGCCCGATCCAGACGGGCAAGGTCAGTTTGCGAACGGTGATCGTCGGCATCGGTGTGTCGGTGCTCGTGCTGGCGTTTGCCGCGTGGATGTTGAACCCGCTGACGCTGCAGCTGCTGCCGGGCGCGATCGTGTTTCTGCTGGGCTACGCTTACGCCAAGCGGTTCACGGTGTTGTCGCACTTCATCCTGGGCTTTACGGATGGCCTCGCGCCGATCGGGGCGTGGGCGGCGGTGCGTGCGTCCGTGTTCACGACGACCGATTTGCCCGCGTGGCTGCTGTTGTTCGCGGTGACGTTCTGGATCGGCGGCTTCGATCTGATCTACGCCTGTCAGGACACCGAGTTCGATCGGGCGGAGAAATTGCACAGCATTCCCGCTCGGTTCGGCAACGCTGTGGCTTTGCGGCTCGCGCAAGTGAGCCACGTGATCACGATCGGGCTGCTGGGGGCGGTCGGGTTCGTGATGCAGTTGGGAGGTGTATACTGGATCGGGTTGGCGATCGTCGCCGCGTTGTTGATTTACGAACATTCGCTGGTCAAGCCGAACGATCTCTCGAAGGTGAATCTCGCGTTTTTCAATGTGAATGGTTACATCAGTATCACCATTTTCGTGGCGACGCTTGTCGCCCTGTATGTCTAGCCAAAACCAAAGGAGAAGCATGTTTCGCAAAGTCGTCTTACTTGTCGTTCTGACCGCCCTCGCGCTGAGCGCATGTGCGGGCGCGGACGCGCCTGCTGCCGCACCAGAAGATCCCACGTTGAAGATCGCCGTGTTGCCCATCCTCGACGCGCTGCC
>JAUQXD010000640.1 GCA_030834835.1 Thermoflexales bacterium
GGCGGCTTCGCGTTCGCCGTTGCGCCGCAGCAGATCGGCGCGGGCCGCGTGATAGGGATAGTAGTCGTCCGCCTGATCCTCAAGGCGTAACAGCAACTGCAACCCCGCCTCCACGCCATACGCCATCGCCACCGCCACCGCACGATTCACTTCAACTACCACCGACGGCGTCATCGTCGCCAGTGAATTATAGAGCGCGGCGATCTGCCGCCAATCAGTGACATCAGCCGTCGGTGCTTCGGCGTGCAGCGCGCTGATCGCGGCCTGAACTTGATATGGACCTGGCTCGACGAGGGTGAGTGCTTCATCAAGAATGGCTATTCCCTCGTGGATTTTGACCTGATCCCAACGGGAGCGATCCTGTCCGTCGAGCCGGACGAGTTCGCCCGCCGCATTGAGCCGCGCCCCGCGCCGCGCGTCGTGCAGCAGCATCAGTGCCAGCAGACCCCGCGCCTCGGCGCTGCGCGGCGCGGGCAACAGCGCGACCAACACCCGGCCCAACCGAATCGCTTCGCCACACAATTCCGGTCGAGCAAGCGTATTGCCTGCTGTGGCGATGGTATTCGTAGCGACGTAACCCTCGTTGAAAATTAGATAGATCACCGCCAGCAGCGCATCCAATCGATCCGGCAGCAGATCGGCGGGCGGCACCCGATAGGGAATGCCGGCGTTACGGATCTTGCTTCGTGCGCGCGCCAGCCGCTGCGCCATCGTCGGCTCCGACACGAGGAACGCTCGCGCGACTTCCGGCGTCGACAGGCCGCCAAGTGTGTGCAGCGTCAGCGCGACCTGCGCCTCCAACGCCAGCGCGGGATGACAACAGGTGAACATCAGTTTCAAGCGCTCATCGGGAATCGCGTCGTCCATCTCGATTTCGTCTTGATCTTCAAGGTCGTCGAGAATGACGGCGTTGCGCTCAACCGTCGCCGCGCGACGTAACCGATCGATGGCGCGGCGCTTCGCGACGGTCATCAACCACGCGCCGGGATTGCGCGGAACGCCGTCGATGGCCCAGCGTTCCAGCGCATTGACCAGCGCATCTTGCAGCGCATCCTCGGCCAGCGTGAAATCACCCAACTGGCTGATGAGCGCCGCCAGGACGCGTCCGTGTTCTTCGCGAAAGGTTGTTTCGATCTGGGCGGCTGCCGTCATCCCTGACCTGATAGAGTTAGCCTGGCGCCCACAACGGGCAAATCTGAATCGAGCCGTACTTGACGGTGGGAATCTTCTCCGCCCAACGCAGCGCTTCGTCGAGGTCATTGCATTCGATCACGGAGTAGCCGCCTAATTGCTCGTGCGTTTCGGCGAACGGGCCATCGGTGATCAACGACTTGCCATTCCGCACGCGCACGGTCGTCGCGTTGGCGCCGGGCGCAACTCCGCCGTTCGACACCAGCACACCGGCGGCCTGGGCTTCCTGCATATAGGCATACCAGGCAGGCTGCAAAGCCTGCAGTTCTTCCTGGCTCTGGGGTGCTTCAGATTCGTTCTCGTACATCAGCACTAGATATTTCATGGTTGCTCTCCCTTTGGTATAGATTATCCGTTGTTTCTGGATTTCTATAAATACGTCGCCCAGGCCAGCGCCAAAATGACAGGCGCAGGTCATTCTCATGACCGTACGCAATGTTTTAAGGAATGTGTGATAGGTTGCGCAAATTCAGCAGTGGCGTGAATGAAATCGGGCGCGTCTGTGAGGACCCGCCCGACTTTACATGGCCACCACAAAGGCGACGGTGTACTCTTTTTCGTGCGTCAAACTCACGGCCCATTCTTTCAGGCCCAGTTCCTGCGCGCGTTCGGCGGCGTAGCCATGCAGATGCACGTGCGGCTTGCCGTACCGGTCGGGCAAAATTTCAACATCGTGAAACTTGATGCCGTTGCGGGCCATCACGCGCAGCCCCACGCCCAGCGCCTTGCTCACGGCTTCTTTGGCTGCATACCGAGCAGCGAACTCCGACGCGAAGCCACGGCACGATCGAATCTCGGGGGTAGTGAAGCACCGATCGAGAAAGCGTTGGCCGTACCGCTCCAGCGCTTTCTCCATTCGGGGGATGTACAGGATGTCGACACCGGTGGAAAGCATAAAGCACTTCTCAATTCATAATGCACAATGCATAATGCAAAAGCCGCCGGTCAAACTTCCAACCTCAAACTTTCAACTTCTAATTTCCGATCGGTCCGGCGACGGCCAC
>JAUQXD010000641.1 GCA_030834835.1 Thermoflexales bacterium
CCACACGTGGATCAGGCACTTGCGCAAAATGGGCGGTGAGCGATGTCCTACGTGGTTGCGGCATGGCTGACTCCGGAGTAAGGGATAAGCCATTATCGCAAATCCAGCGCCAGCCAGTCAATTTAGATGCAATTGCCCTATAGCGAAGGGTCTCTACGCCTGCGCAAGAGATGCTTCGCTGCGCTCAGCATGACAAACTGCGACTTTGTGAGAGCCGTGGAGTTTAGTGGCTGGCGTTCACCCTTATTGCGGCTGCGCGGCGTACAGCGCGCCAACGCACGGCCTGATCGGCTTGAGCGAAGTGCTGGCATTGGAAGGCAAAAGCACGGTCTCGAATTTATCGGGACCGCGCTTTATACTGAACAGTCAATGTCGGCAGATTGTTGTCACCGGCTTCTACGTCAGGCCGGTACCGCCTCCGGGTGAACACTTCGCACCGCACTCGAACCGCGCGCCATGAGCTGCCCTTTGAGGATGACCTGCCGGGCAGGGGCATCCGGTTGTTCGATGCGTTTCAGCAGCAGTTCCATCGCCGTCCGGCCGATTTCGTATGTGGGCTGTGCTATGACGGTCAGCGTAGGCTGCACCAGAGTTGACCAGGTCGTCTCATCGAAGCCGACCAGCGCGATGTCGTCAGGGATGGCGAGGTTGAGTTCTCGGATCGCTTCCAGCGCGCCCGCTGATAACATGCTATTGGTCGCCAGGATCGCATCGGGCCGATCGGGCGCGTTGAGGATCGCCGCAGTCGCTTCGTGTCCGGCCTGAATGCGTGGCGGCAAGTAGCGCATGGCCACCGGCGTCAGATCGTATTCGCGCAGAGCCTTTTCAAAGCCCTGCCGGCGCTCGCGCCCAGTCGCGCTGGCTTCCCCGAATAACGCCCCAATGCGTCGATAGCCGTTCTCAATCAGATGGCACGTCAGGCGATAGGCCGCTTCGACGTTGTCGATCATCACGGTATCGACATCGCCGTGCTTGATCGCGCGGTCGACGATCACCGTCGGGATGGTGAGGTTGATGGCGCTGAAATCATCGGACGTCTGTTTGGTTGGTGACAGGATCAGGCCGGAGACGTTTTCATCACGCAGCAGGTTGAGATACAACGCCTCTTTGTCGGGGTCCTCGTCGGTGTTGCACAGGAAGACGGCATAGCCGTGCTCATTGGCGGTGTCTTCGACGGCGCGGCTCACATCGGTGAAATACGGGTTGCGGATGTCGGACACAATCAAGCCGATGGTGTTGGACTGCTGTGACCGCAGGCTGCGCGCCACCCGATTGGGCCGATAGCCCAGCTTGCCCACAGCGGCCATCACCCGCGCTTGAACTTCCGCTGTCACGTAGGGCTTCTGCGCCAGGACACGCGACACGGTCGCTGTCGAGACCCCGGCCTCTTTTGCCACATCTTTGATTTTTACCATATAAGTCCTCGGAAAACGATGATTTGATCTGTAATTTACAGAGCGAATTATACCACGTTTCAGATTATTTTCAGAATCCTCACTTGCTTTTGATGTTTTGACAGAAGAAATAGCCTGAAGCGTTAAATAGTCAGGTCTGTTTGTTCTTTATTTAGCGATTTCCTTAAAAAACTTGGCAAGTTGTTGACATCTTTATGAAATCGATTACAATGCGTGTATTGAAATCGATTACATATCGATGGCCGGATTCACAGGATAATCCGATCGAGGGAGGAAGACCTATTGGATAAACGTAAGCCCCAGTCATTTGCCTTCAACGCGTTTCGCCTGATCTCTGCTTTTCGCTTCCAAACCCTATCCCTTTAAGGAGAGTTCCAATGCGTGCGAAAGTTCAGCAGTTTGGCAGTTTTATGGCGCAGATGGTTATTCCCAACATCGGCGCGTTCCTGGCCTGGGGCTTGATCACGGCCCTGTTTATCCCGACCGGTTGGACGCCCAACGAACAGCTGTCCAAGTTGGTCGGTCCGATGATTACCTACCTGCTGCCTATTTTGATTGGCTTCTCGGGCGGTCGGCTGGTGTATGGGCTGCGCGGCGGCGTGGTCGGCGCGGCGGCGACAATGGGTGTGATTGTGGGCGCCGACATCCCGATGATGTTAGCGGCGATGATCATGGGCCCGTTGGCCGGCTGGTTGATGAAGAAGATCGACGGTGCGCTGGAAGATCGCGTCCCCAGCGGCTTCGAGATGTTGGTCAACAATTTCTCGGCCGGTATCCTGGGCGCGGTGCTCGCCATCATCGGCAATCTGGCGATCGGCCCGGTGGTGCAGGGCATTTCTGCCGCCTTGAGCGCGGTCGTTCAGGTTCTGGTCGATGCGCGTTTGCTGCCACTGGTTGACCTGGTCATCGAACCCGGCAAGGTGCTGTTCCTGAACAACGCCATGAATCACGGCATCCTCGCGCCGCTGGGCGTGGCCCAGGTTCAAGAGACGGGCCGCTCGGTGTTGTTCATGCTCGAATCGAACCCCGGCCCTGGGCTGGGTCTGCTGCTGGCCTTCTGGGTCGCGGGCAAGGGTATGTCCAAAGCCACCGCGCCGGGGGCGATCATCATCCATTTCCTGGGCGGCATTCACGAAGTATACTTCCCTTACGTATTGGCGCACCCGATCATGATTGTGGCGATGTGGGCAGGCGGCATCCTGGCTGACCTGTGGTTCGTCATCACCGGCGCCGGCCTCGTGGCGACGCCTTCGCCCGGCTCGATCTTCGCTTACC
>JAUQXD010000642.1 GCA_030834835.1 Thermoflexales bacterium
GGTCAGCGAGTGTCGTGTGCCGCCTGTGCCGTTGGCGGCCGGTTCGATCGATGTGGTATACGCCTCGCACGTGATCGAACACGCGCGAGGGCCGGCGGAGGCATTGGCTCTGGTCCAGGAAGCGTGGCGGGTGCTGCGGCCCTGTGGATTGCTGGCCCTAGCGGCGCCCGATTACCGGGCATTTGGTAAGTTGTTCTGGGACGTGGATTATACGCATACATTCCCGGTGACTGACCGCCGAATGCAACAACTCTTGCGCGATGGCGGTTTTGAAATCGTTAAGCTGGCCCACTACGTCGGTCCGTGTCCCGGATTAGACGGGGCCGTCGTCGGTTTGCTGGCGCGTGGTCTGCCGATCAACCTGCCGATTGTCCCGTCGCGCTGGCGACGGCGCTTGTTTAACTTGCGCGTAACGCTGATGCGGAATATTTTCGTCATTGCTCGAAAATCAGCATTGTAAACAACAACGAGTGAGGATAGTGTCGCGCAAACATTGGCAACGAATAAGCGTAAGTCTAGTGTTCGGAATCATGATCGGATTTGCCTCGCTCGATCTCGATCGCCTGCCCGCGCTGTGGTGGGATGAGGGCTGGACGATGAACGTGGCCCGCCACTGGGTAGAGCAGGGCCATTACGGCCAACTGCTTAACGGTCAACCGGTTACGCCCGGCCTCACCGCCGCGTTGCCTTCAGTGGCGTCGGTGGCCCTGAGTTTTAGGCTATTCGGTGTTGGCGCATGGCAAGCGCGTTTGCCGTTTGTGATCTATACGCTGATCGCATTGGGCCAACTCTACTGGCTGGGCCGGCGACTATTTGATCGATCAGTGGCGACGGTCGCCATCGGTCTGCTCCTGGTCACGGCCACCGATCCGTTTGTCAGTCCTGTTTTTGTGGGCCGGCAGGTGTTGGCTGAGCCGATCATGCTGACGGCTTTGCTGAGTGGTTACCTCTGCCTGGGATTGGCGTTATCGTTGAAGCGCCGGTGGCCGATCGGGCTGGCGGGCGCGATCGGGTTGTTTGCGCTGGGCCTGATTGCCAAATCGCAGCCGCTGCCGTTCTGGGCGATCTCATTGGTGCTGCCATTGATCGTTGTAGCGCTCAATCGGCAGTGGCGCGTGGCGGGCGTGTTGGGCATCAGCCTGATTGGCGGTTACGGGTTGATGCGGGTGTTGAATGCCGGACTCGCGGCCGGGTTGTATCCGATGGCGCCCGCTTCGCTGCCCGGCCTGGTTGAGATGACAGCGCTGGTGGTGCTGCCGCAGATTCGATTGACCGTAGCGGCGATGACGTTGCAAATGGCGCTGCCGACAGTGGCAGGTCTGATTGCGTTTGCGGGACAATGGTTGGGGCGGTGGCGCACCCGATCGACCCTCGACGCCCGCGCGGTTTTGCGCCTGACGGTGTTTGGCTTTGCGGGCAGCTGGCTGGCGTGGTACGTGCTGCTCTCGCGCGGCGTGCCGCGCTATGCCATGCCGGGCTTATGGGTGGGCAGCCTGTTTGCGGCCAACCTGGTCGTCAAGGCTCTGCACCGTATTCGTCAGCGCGGTCGTCTGCGAGTCGCGACGGTCGCAAGTTGGATGCTGATGGCGGCGCTGTTGGCTATGCTCGTGCTCAATGTGACATGGGTCATGGGCTTGCTGCGCGTGAATGTCTATCCGGGCGTGGCGGCGCAGGACGCGGCTGAGTACATCAACACCCACGCATCCGCCAATGCGCTGGTTGAAACGTATGAAAGCGAAGTGATGTTTTATTTGCAGCGCCGCTATCATTTTCCGCCCGACGAACTGCACGTGACCCTGGTGCGCCAACAGTTGGACAACTACGATCGAAGGCAAGGCGTGTCCGGCAGCGACATGAGAGTGAATTACGATCCGTTGGCGGCCGACCCTGACTATCTCATCGTCGGTCCGCCCGATAATTTGTGGTATGCGCCGTATGCCGGTGCGATCTCGTCGGGGGCATTCAGGCCGGTCTTCACAGCCGGGCGGTATCAAGTGCTGGAGCGGGTGCGGTGAATCAGCGCAGACTCTGGTGGCCGGTGGGAATCGGGGTGGCGGCGATGCTGATCATCTACGCGCGCTTTGCCATCATCGAGCCGCTGCAAGCGTGGGACATGTCTGACTTCGCCATCAACTATTCGGCGGCGGTGGTGCTGCACGACGGCGGCGATATCTACGATGTGGCTGCGCTGCGCGCCGCGCACGAAGCCCGCATCGGACCGAGCGGCGACTTGTTTCAGGGCCTGTTTATCACGTATAACAATTTGCCCACGACGGCGCTGTTGTTCTGGCCGTTGGCCGCGCTGCCGTATGACACGGCGAAATGGGTCTTTACGCTGCTGAATAACGCGCTGTATTTGCTGGGCCTGGGGCTGTTGTTAAAGGCGCTGAGCGCGCGGCCGTTGGCGGTGGTGTGGTGCGCGGCCGTGTGCCTGTTGATGCTGTTTTATCCTTTACGGCAATCGTTTGGTCTGGGGCAGATGAATGGCCTGCTGGTGTTTCTGCTGGCGGTCGCGGTGATCGCTACGATACAGCGGCGGGATGCGCTGGCCGGCGGATTAATCGTGCTGGCGGCCGCGTTGAAAATCAGCCCGGTGGTGCTGGTCATCTTCTTCATCGCGCAGCGGCGCTATCGGGCGGTGGCGGGAGCCGC
>JAUQXD010000643.1 GCA_030834835.1 Thermoflexales bacterium
GAAGCCGCTCACTTGCCCGAACAGTCGATTGATCACCGTCTCGGTGTCGCGCTGCGTGCGCGGATGTGACTCGAAGGCGCGGGGCGTGCGCCCCAGCACCGTGAAATCAAACTGGCGCACGGCTGCGCTGATCGAGCGAAACTCGTCGGCGTAAAACTCAGCCCAGTGCAGCACGCGATCGGCATCGCAGTAGATGGCGTGCGAGGCGGTGCTGTGTTGAAAGGCCAGTTCGACCACATTGCGGCGCAGCCGGCCAATACCGGCGCCGCTGGCCCAACGGCTGCCGTTGGCCACCGGAGTCGATCGAGTAGGGGAGATCACCGCTCCGGCCTGTTCAAACAACTGCAGGCCGTGTTCATTCGCAGACGTGCTGGCTTGCACGATCACATCGGCATAGATCGACGTGATCGCAGGCAGTGTGCGGCGGAGTTGATCCAGCATGCGACCGGCCGGATCGTGATATACCATGGTTAGCGCGGTGGATATGAATGACTTGTCTTTCATAGCGAGGGGTGACTGTGTCCGCCGGTGACACAGACCTGAGAGATGATAGTACCGCCGAGATTCTCAGGCGCCTTGTTTGAAATCAACAAACCGGTAGCCTACGCCGCGTTCCGTCAAAATGTACTGGGGGTTCGCTGGATCGGGTTCAATCTTCTGGCGCAGGTAGGTGATGTATAGGCGCAGATAGTGGCTTTCTTCGCGGTATTCGTAGCCCCACGCTTTGGATAATAATTGCTCGTGCGTCATGATGCGGCCCGCGTTGTTGACCAGATGATAGAGCAGGCGATACTCGGTCGGGCGCAGTTTGATCTCCGTGCCGCCCGCAATGACGAGGCGCCGATCGAAATCGATCTGCAGGTAATCGTCGATCCGGGTCACGCTCTTTTCGACAGGCGCGGGCATCTCGGTGCGGCGCAGCACGGCTTTCACGCGGCTCGATAGTTCCTTGGGGCTGAACGGTTTCGTCACATAATCGTCTGCGCCCAGCTCCAGGCCGCGCACTTTGTCGGCTTCATCCGCCTTCACTGTCAGCATGATCACCGGCACAGCTGAGACTTCGCGCAGCAGGCGCAGCGTCTCGAAGCCGTCCATGTCCGGCATCATCACGTCGAGGATGACCAGGTCGGGCAGGTCGTCGCGCAACTTGCTCAGCGCCTCAAAACCGTTGTTGGCCTGGCTGACCTGATAGCCTTCCAGTTCCAGGTTCATCTGGATGAACCGGATCATGCGGGGTTCATCGTCAACGACCAGAATGCGGTGGCGTGGTTCGCGGGGGGGCATGGTAGTTATCAAAAACCTGTCAGGTCTGACTGACCTGACAGGTTGAGTGGCTCAGTCGCGGGCGAAGCCGACGATCTCTTCTTCTTCGTCAGCGCCCAGCACTTCGATGAAGTTGAC
>JAUQXD010000644.1 GCA_030834835.1 Thermoflexales bacterium
GAACAGGCCTTGCAGCGCAACGAAGCGGAGTTGTCAGAAGCCCTACGTATCGCCCAGATGGGCAACTGGTCCTACGACGTCCCGACCGATACATTCACGTTCAACGATCAATTCTATGCGTTGATGCACACGACTGCCGAACGCGAAGGCGGCTATACGATGTCGTCGGCGCAGTATGCGCAACGGTTTGTCCATCCGGACGATGCGGCGCTCGTCGGTATTGAGATCGGCAAAGCCCTGGCGACCCCCGACCCCGACTACCGCGGCCAGATCGATCATCGCATCTATTACGCCGATGGTAAGCCGGGCTACATCACGGTGCGCTTCTACATCGAGAAGGACGCGCAGGGTAATACAGTCAAGACCCACGGCGCCAATCAGGACATCACCGAGCGCAAACTGGCTGAAGAAGCCGTACGCCGCAGCGAGGCTGAACTATCGGAGGCGCTGCAGATCGCCAAACTCGCCTACTGGGAATATGACGTCGCGCAGGACCTGTTCCTCTTCAACGATCAGTTCTATGCGATCTTCCACACCACTGCTGAGCAGCAAGGCGGTTATCACCTCTCGTCCGCCCAGTACGCGCAGCGCTTCGTCTATCCCGACGATCTACCCGTCGTGGGCGCCGAGATCGAGAAAGCGCTTAATTCCACCGATCGGCACTACAGCCGTCAGCTCGACCATCGCATCCAGTATGCCGATGGCGGCATCGGCTACATCTCGGTGAGCATCAACATCGAGCGCGACGAGCAGGGTCACATCCTCCGCTACTACGGCGCAAATCAGGACATCACCGAAGCCAGGCTGGCTGAAGAAGCGGTGCGCCGCAGCGAGGCTGAACTTTCGGAGGCGCTGCAGATCGCCAAACTCGGCTACTGGGAATATGATGTCGAGAAAGACCTGTTCTTGTTCAACGATCAGTTCTACTCGATCTTCCACACGACGGCCGCCCAACACGGCGGCTATCAACTGCCGTCGGCCTACTACGCCGAGCATTTTGTTCACCCGGATGATCGCGGCCTCGTCGGCGCCGAGATCGGCCGCTCGCTCAGCTCGACCGATCGGCACTACAACCGGCTGCTCGAACACCGCATTGTCTACGCGGATGGCAGCCTCGGCTACATCTCGGTCAACATCAATATCGACCGCGACGAGCAGGGCAGGATTCTCCGGGTCTACGGGGCCAATCAGGACATCACCGAGCGCAAACGCGCTGAAGTCGAACTCAAAGAAACCGAGGAACGGTTCCGCATCATCGCCGAAACGACGCCGGTGCCGATCTTGATCAGCAGTGTGGCCGACGGCAGCGTGCTGTACGGCAACGATCAACTGGGGCAGATGTTTGGCATACCGATCGCAGAACTGATCGGTCGGCCAACACCCGATTTCTACTTCGATCCCGCCGATCGGCAGGAACTGCTCACGCAGCTGCGCCAGGCCGGATCCCTGCGTGATTACGAGCTGCACGTCAAGCGCGCGGATGGCACGCCCTTCTGGGTGTTGGTGTCCATGCGCACTCTCATGTTTGCCGGTCAGCGCGCGCTGTTCGCGGCCTTCATCGACATCACCGCCAGCCGGCAGGCCGCCGAAGACTTGCGCCGCAGCGAAGCGCAACTCTCCGAAGCGCTCAAGACGGCCCGGCTGGCTTACTGGGAACTCGACCTGGCCCGCCAGAAGTTCATTTTCAACGACCAGCTCTACGCCCTGCTGCACACCACCGCCGAGGCTGAGGGTGGCTACGAGATGGACGTCAATGCCTATGTGGGACGCTTCATCTACCCTGAAGACATCCCGTATGTCGGCGCGACGATTGCCCAGGGGCTGCAGAATCCCGATCCCACTGTGTCGACGCAACTTGAGGCGCGCGTGGTCTGCGCCGATGGCGAGGTGCGCTGGCTGGCAACCCAGGTGAGCAACAAAGTGAACGAGGCCGGACAGCCCTTCAAAGCCGTCGGCACCAATCAAGACATTACCGAGCGCAAGCAAGCCGAAGAAACACTGCGCCGCAGCGAAGCACAACTGTCGCAGGCGCTGCAGATCGCGAAACTCGCCTACTGGGAGTATGACGTCGCGAAAGATCTATTCTTCTTCAACGATCAGTTCTACGCGATCTTCCACACCACCGCCGGGCGAGAGGGCGGCTATCAACTCTCGTCGGCCCAGTACGCGCAGAAGTTTGTCTATCCCGACGACTTGCCGATCGTGGGCGCCGAGATCGAGAGAGCGCTCAATTCCACCGATCAACACTACAGTCGGCAGCTCGACCACCGCATCCAGTACGCCGATGGCGGCATCGGCCATATCTCGGTCAGCATCAACATCGACCGTGACGAGCAAGGCCAGATTCTCCGCTATTACGGCGCCAATCAGGACATCACCGAAGCCAAGCTGGCTGAGGCGGAGCGCGAGAAATTGCTGACGGAACAGCAAAAACGTGCCCTCCAACTTCAAACCGCCGCCGAAGTTTCGCGCGCCACCTCGTCCATCTTGAATCTTGACGAACTGCTGCCGCAATCTGCTGAGCTGGTTCGCGCGCGGTTCAATCTCTACTACGTCGGCATCTTCCTCAACGACGAGCCGGAGAATTGGGCGGTGCTGCGGGCCGGCACGGGCGACGCCGGGCAAAAGATGCTGGTCAGAGGACACCGGCTGAAGATCGGCGCAGCGTCCATGATCAGCCAGTGCATCGTCGAACAACAGGCGCGGATCGCGCTGGACGTTGGTGAAGAGGCTGTCCGTTTCGACAATCCGTTGCTGCCGCTTACCCGCTCAGAGTTGGCGCTGCCGCTCGTCAGTCGCGGGCGCGTCATTGGCGCGGTCTCCATTCAATCTGAGCAATCGGCCGCCTTCACCTCCGACGACATTATCGTGCTGCAAACGATGGCCGATCAGATCGGCAATGCGATCGAAAACGCCCGATTGTACGAGCAATCCACGGCGGCCCTCCAGGAAGTCGATGCGCTCAACCGCCGCCTGACGGGCGAAGGCTGGGAGACCTACCTGCGACGCGGCTCGAGCCAGCAGGTGATCTGGGCCGGCGATGACGAGACCATCGCGCCGGCCCCGCTGAGCGCCGTCGACGAGCAGTTGTCCGCCGGACAGATCGTGGTCGAACCGGCGCCGGGCGATGAACAGCAGACCACAGTCTCTGTACCCGTCATGCTGCGCGGCCAGGCAATCGGCGCGCTGCGCATCGCCATGCCTGAAGCGGCCTACACCGACGAACTGCGCGCCACACTTGAATCACTGGCCGGGCACGTGGCCCAGGCCGCCGAAAACGCCCGCCTGCTGGATGAAACTCAGGCGCGCTTTGCGCGTGAACGCGCACTGACCGAAGCGACTGATAAGATTCGCCGCAGACCAGAAGTTGAGCATGTCTTGCAAGCAGCGGCCGAAGAGCTGGCGCGTTACCTGCAGGCTTCAGCCATCAACGTGCGATTAGGCGCCAGCGTGACGGCCACTGGCGAGACCGGGCAGCCAGGCTAATCTGAATGCAATAGCGGTACCTGCCGTGGAGGATTCATGACGACCAACTTTACATTGCGCTCTCAAGAGCCTACTCCCCAACAGGCCCGAAACGCACGCCGCGTGGCGCTGCTGGTGTTGCTGGTTACGGCGCCGTCGCTGGTCGTATTTGGCTTCTTGAGTTACCAGCTGGGTGCCTGGCAGATGGTCACCGACACCGTCATCTTGTTCGCCAATGGTGTGGCGGCCTTCGTCGGCTTGAGGCTGATTCAGCGTGGGCGTGTCATTCTGGGCATGCAAATCATCCTTTTTGGCATCGGGTTAGGTCTACTGGCGCTCAATCTATTGCTGGCCGGGCTGGGCGTTATGCTGGGTGTCGCCGTCGGTCTACTGATTACGGCCATCGCCAGCCTCACCTTGCCGGAGTCAATGGCCAATCCGATCATGGTGGCGGCGTTCGGCCTGGGCTTATTCATCGTCTTGCTGGATGCGATCCTGCCCGCTTATCGATTGAGTGTGCCTCAGCTCAAC
>JAUQXD010000645.1 GCA_030834835.1 Thermoflexales bacterium
AGTAGAGGCCGAGCCGCAGTTGATAGACGCCGGGCACAGCATCGGGTAGAGTGAGCCGCGCATGATGCACGATCACATCGCCGATTTCCAGGCCGCGCTGCGCCACGTTCCAGCCATCGTGTTGGGCTTGAATCGCCGAAGGATCATCTGTCGTCACGTGCATGAAGTACGCCAGCGACTCGCAGCTGTCGAGGTTGCCGACTACCCGCCAATACACAGTAACATCCGCCTCGCGTCGATGCGTTGAAGCGCGATAGCCGATCAACTCCAGCTTATTCCCGAACCGAATCGGCCAATCGATGTCCGTCCGATCGGGTAGGCGCGGCTGCTGCGCGGCTTGCCATTCAGCCAGTTTCGCCGCCACGATCGGTCGCGCATCGACGATCGCGACTTCACCGTCGCGTTGTCCCGCTGCTTTCAGTTCAGCACTCAACGCCGGATCGAAGCTGAGCCAATCGGGCGTGAGAAAACGCGCGGGGCCGTTCATCGGCAAAACAAAGGCATCTGCGCCATCGATCCATTTGACGGTGACACGTTCGTTCGACTTCACGCCCAGCGTTTGTGGCGGCACATAGTACGTGGGAATACTGCTGATGACGGCGCGCGTGACCGGCGTCTCCGGCGGATAACTGACGTCATACAGCCGGATCGAATAACCGGCGCGAGCGATCGGTTGTCTGTCGCGGAAATAAGCGTACAGATCGGGGTTGCTCCAGAACAGGCCCATGCGCAGGCTGGTCACGCTGAGCGCATACATGCCCGGCTCCGGCGTGTACGGGTTGAACGCATCCATCTCTGGCCCGACGATGAAGTGCGGGAAGGCGGGCAGCGGCGAGTAGCGTACACCGTAAGACGCGGGCAGGGCGGTGCCAAAGTACGATAGATTCGCGCAGGCCACGTTACGCCTGGCGAGCACGTCCTTCAGCGCGGGCAAATCCTGACCCCAATCCAGATTGGAATCCACCAACACCCGATCGGCTTGCAGCGGCCCGCCGGCCAGCGCATTGAAGTACGACAGGTGATGCGGATAGATCGCGAGCGTGTCGATCACCAACCAGCCGATCAGCACACACCACGCACCATCGCGAAGCATCCCTGTGGGACACACCACGAGACGTAATCGGTAATTGGTGATCGGTAATCGGAGATTGGCCGCCTTGCCAGCGACCACAATCACAAACGGCAGCACCGGCAAAATGTGTCGATAGCCGATGGTGAACGGGCTGAGCAGGGCCAGCACCATCAACACCAGCGGCGGCAGCCATGCGGCGGCAGAGCGGCGGGTGATGGGGCGGATAAAGATCGTGATAAGTCCGACGGCAAACAACAGCAGGGTCGGCAGCGGGGTCTTGGTGGCAAAGGCTATCGGAAAATACGACCAGACGCCGGACGGCGTGATCTGCCCGGACAAATACGAGGGATAGCCTTGAGAATACCGGGTGAAAATCTGGCTGATGCCGCGCCAGTAGGTAGCGGCGGGCAGGCCGTCTTTGATCTCGAAGCTGTGCACGGCCCACACGACCAGCAAAGCGATCAATCCAGCCGCCAGCAATTTGAGATAGCGCGTGAC
>JAUQXD010000646.1 GCA_030834835.1 Thermoflexales bacterium
GCCAGGTCGGGTCTAAACGTGAGCGGGTCATGCTCGACATCCTGGGTGAGATAGGGTTGGCTGGTCGTCATCACGTGCCCGACGATACCCGCCCCGCGCGGAACATGCAGGCCGGTTGAATCGGCACTGACACCCAATCCTAAGACGATAACGCTTTGATCCGTTGCCGGATCGCGCAGGATTAACGCCGCGCCATCGGCCGTTAACAAGTCCGCTGTCTGCTGTACGATGACGGGCAGCATTTCGGCGCGTGTGGATGCCGCTCGCAGCGCCAGGGCGATGGCTGCAATGGCTTCAAGTTCACGCTCGCGCCGCTTGCGATCGCTGACGTCTTCGGTCAGAATGACCATGCGATCCACCTGACCGTGTCCATCCACGATGGCGTAAAAATGCTGAGAGACCCATTCGGCCGCATCGGGCCGCGGGTGCGTCGTCTTGAGTTCAGGCAGGTGGAGATACCCGCCCTGTTCATAGACCCGGCGCAGATCGGCCTGATATGGCTTCAAGTAATCGTCGCGCGTATTGAACTGGAGCGTATCCCGTTCACGAGTCGTGTCGTCGCGTAAGTCCGAATCGGAAATGGCCCAGATCTGGCGCCAGGCCGCGTTGGCAAATAACAATTTGCCCGTGCGATTACGCACCGAGATGCCCAGTGGCGAATGGTCGATCAATGCCTGGTTGAAGGCTTGACTCTGGCGCAGTTCTTCTTCGGCGTGCTTGCGATCGGTAATGTCGCGAATCACGGATACGAATAGATCGCCGTGAGGGCGGGCCACCCGCGCCACGCTGATCTCCACTGGAATGCGCTCCCCGCTGCGGTGGAGATTCAGGCTTTCAAACAGCGCCTCGCCGTGATGGGCGAGTTCGGTTACGATGACGCGGTCCGCAGCCCGGACCTCAGGCGCTTGCAAGTCCGGGATGCGCATGGTCAATAGTTCGTCACGACTATACCCCATCAATTCACACATGCGCGGGTTGACGTCGAGTATTTTGTCGTCGGCATTGTCAATGTGAATGGCGTCATTGGCATGCTCAAAGATGATGCGAAAACGTTCCTCGCTTTCGCGCAGCGCCTCTTCCACGTGTTTGCGATCGGTGATGTCTTGCGTGCTGCCATACAACCGGACCACGCGGGACGAGGCACTGTTCCAGATCGGGCGGACGTAGTTCCGCACCCAGCGCACCTCGCCGTCTTTGCGCACGATGCGGTATTCGCGCGAATCGGGCTGGCCGGCCAGCAGCGTGCGAATGTGATCGCGCGCAATCTCAACATCGTCGGGATGAACCAGGGACAGGGTGCCGCCCCGGGCCGCGATCTCCTCCAGCGTATAGCCGTGAAAGGGGACAAAGCTGGGCGTGACCCACTCATACACGGTGCGGCCGTCCGGTTCGAGGCGGAACGAATAGGCATAGTCTGAGATCGTCTCGGACAGGGTGCGATACCGTTCCTCCTTTTCCCGCAGCTCGGCCGTGTGGCGATTGATCAGCCAGTGCAGCAAGGTGGCTGTCACGGCCACATAGCTCAGACCTTTGAGCGTGCTGAAAAGAGCCGCCGCAGCCGGATCAGGCGCGTTAAAGACGACGAGCCGATCGGACAACAGAATCCACGCGGCGCCAAACAACACGTACAGTGCGACGATGTGATTGGTGCCCCAGCCACGCACAATTCGTTTGAATGCGGGGGACTGATCGATCATAGCCGCCTCCTGTGGCGACATGAAACTCCGGGTTCCTCCGTTGAATCGAACTTCGATTCGTCTGGCGCGGATGCGGAGAACCGCGGCTGATGGGGAACCGGCAAAGGTATCGGGTTGGTGGAGTGATAGTATACCGAAACAGCTGCCCATGCAACCGTTTCGGTATTCAGGCCAGCGTGTTCAGCGAGTTGTGATGTCGGGGAAGGTGATGCGCGAAGCGTCCGGCAGGAGTGCTGACGTAAATCAAACGGGCTGCGACGCCGGGATGGCTGCCGTCCGTGCGTCAGGCAAAATGCAACCGCGTGCCGACGCTGGTTTGCAGGTAGGTCTGCGGCAGCTGACGGGCCAGTTCGTGCGTGGCTTTCCAACCCGTGCAGTGGCCGGGCACGACGATCTCCGGCCCGATCGCGGCGAGTTCGCTAATCGTGCGCGGGATGATGGGTTCAAAGAGGCCGCCTGTCAGATGTAAGCCGCCGACAAAAGCATAAACATGCTCGATGCCCGTCAGCCGCTGCGCGTGCTTCAGCACATTGATCACGCCTGCGTGACTGCAACTCGACAGCACCACCAACCCAGGGCTCTCACAAAGTCCATTTACAAACGTCGCAAATTGTGCAGGTGTAGCCAAAAGGGCGTCACCCTGAGCGTAGCGAAGGGTCTCTACGCCTGCGCAAGAGATGCTTCGCTGCGCTCAGCATGACAAACTGCGACTTTGTGAGAGCCGTG
>JAUQXD010000647.1 GCA_030834835.1 Thermoflexales bacterium
GACGACATCGGTTCTTGCGGGATCAGCGCGATCTCCGCGCCGCGAATCGCTCGCATCTCTTTGCCGTTCGCGTCGAGTTTGGTAAGGTCGATGTTCTCTTCCGTGATCGAGCCGTTGCCGGCAGCCACCTGACGATGCCACATGATTTCACCGCCGACGATCTCGCCGGGCGGATCGATGATGCGCAGGATGGCCTTCATCGTCACGCTTTTGCCGCAGCCGCTTTCGCCGACGATGCCAAAGACCTGGCCGGCCTGCACATCGAAGGTCACACCGTCGACGGCTTTGACCACGCCTTCGTCGAGTTTGAAGTAGGCTTTGAGGTTGCGAACGGACAGCAAGGGTGCATCGGTCATAGCGTTTGCCTGTAACGTGATGCGTAGTGCGTGGTGCGTGTTAGCTCTTCACGCAACACGGAACACGCAACACGAATTAGTGACTATACGGATCCGCCGCGTCGCGCAGACCATCGCCGACGAGGTTGAAGGCCAGCACGGCCACGATCACCACCAGGCCGGGGAACAGCAGCCACGACGCCTGGGCAATCGTCTGGATGTTTTGCGCTTCTTGCAGCAGCACGCCCCAACTGATGGCGGGCGGGCGCAGCCCCAGCCCCAGAAAACTCAATGAGGTCTCGCTGACGATCATCACCGGAACCGCCAGCGTGGCCGTCGCGATGATGTGACTCATAAACGTCGGCACCATGTGGCGTGTGATGATGCGCAAGCGGCTGCAACCGGCCAGTTCGGCGGCCAGCACGAAGTCTTCTTCGCGCAATGCCAAAAACCGACCGCGCACTTCGCGCCCCAGCGTCGTCCAACCGATCAACGAGAGAATGATCGTGATCGCAAAGAAGACCTGCTCGGGCCGCCAGTCTTGCGGCAGCGCCGCCGTCAGCGCCAGCCAGATCGGAATAGTGGGCAAGGCTTGCAGCAACTCGATCAGGCGTTGAATGATCAAGTCGGGGATGCCGCCAAAATAGCCGGAAATGCCGCCCAGCAGCACGCCGAAGATCGTGCTCAACACCACGGCGATCATGCCGATGGTCATCGACGTGCGCGTGCCGAACATCAGGCGGGACCATTGGTCGCGCCCTAACCGATCGGTTCCGAGCAAGCTCAAGCGGTCTTTGATATCGCTCGACGCCGGGCCGATCAAATGGATGTCGGTTTGGATCAGGCCGAGAATTTTATAGGTATAGCCCCTGACGAAGAATTGCACCGGAATCTTCTTCGATTCATCGACCGTCCATTCCATGCGCAGGGTGGTGGGATTGCGCTTACCGGTGACTCCCGGCACCCACAGACTCAGATTTGCACCGTCGAAGAAGTGCAGCGGTTGGGTTGGAATGTACGCCTGTCGGGCTTCGGTAAATTCCGGGTCTTCGGTGGCGAAGAAATCGGGCACCAGCACAATGATATACAGGAAGATCAACAGGCCGCCGCAGATCAAGGCGAGGCGATGTTTCTTGAAGCGCCACCAGACCAGCGTCCAGTTAGACGCAACCGACACGCGCTCTTCGGCGGTGTTGACCTGATCAGGGGTAATTTCGATGGCTTCTTGAGCACTCATGCGCGTGCCCCTCCCATGCGGATGCGCGGATCGAGCAGCGCCAGCAGGATGTCGGAAATCAACGTGCCGACGACAGTCAGGCCGCAGTAGATCAGCAGGATACTGCCTGCCAGGTACATGTCCTGGCTTTGCAGCGCGCGCAACAGCAGCGGCCCGATGTTGGGCAGATTCATCACCGTGGCGACGATGAGGCTGCCGGAGAACAACTGCGGCAGATACCAGCCGATGGTGCTGACGAGCGGATTCAGCGCCAGGCGCACCGGATACTTCAGGACCAACCGCCATTCCGATAGGCCCTTCGCCCTCGCCGTGATGACGTAGGGCTTGTTGAGCTCGTCCAACAGATTGGCGCGCATGATGCGGGTGAGCCGCGCCGTGCCCGCGATGCCGATGACAACCATGGGCAACCAGATATGGCTGAGCAGATTAACGACGCGCGCCCAACTCCACGGCGCATCGACAAATTCCGGTGAGAACAGGCCGGTGACACTAACGCCCAGCGACGAGTAGGCGAACCACATCAGAATCAGGGCCAGCATGAAGTTGGGAATGGCGACGCCGATGTAATTGAGCACCGAAAAAAAGTAGTCGATGAGCGAATGCGGATGCGTCGCGCACAGGATGCCGGCCGGGATGGCGACGACCCAGGTAAAGACGAAGGCGAATAAAGCCAGAATCACGGTCAAGACCAGCCGTTCGCCGATGAGTTCATTGTTGGGACGTTGATATTCCAGCGACAGGCCCAGATCGCCGCGCAGGATGTTCTCCATCCAGCGCAGATATTGAATGTGAATGGGTTGATCGAGGCCGAATTGCTGCTCAAGCGCATCGATCTGGTCTTGCTCCACCGACGAGCCCGACGACGCCAACGTGGCGATGTAGCTATCCAGAAAGTCGCCGGGCGGCGCCTGGATGAGAATGAAGACGACCACAGAGAACAGGAAGAGCAGCACCGGCAGTAGTATCAGCCGTTGAAGGATAAAGCGTAGCACGGTGTTGGCCTCCTGAGTGTAATGTGTGTCATTCCGAGATGCCCATCCCTCGAGCGGGATGCGTGACGGCAGAAACTCAGCCCGCCAGGTGTCATTCCGAAGGAGCGTTCTTTCCACGACTGAGGAATCTCTGGCTCAGCCAGCCACGTCGCCTGCCGCGCGAGAGATTCCTCGTCGCATCCTTC
>JAUQXD010000648.1 GCA_030834835.1 Thermoflexales bacterium
TGCCAGCGCCACAGCCGCGCCATCAAGGTTTTCGGATTGGCTTCAGCCTTCTGCCGCATCGGGCAGGTTTCACAGGCGAAAGTCTTTTCGGCGGAGGGGGTACGTTTGGTTTCCATGTTGTGGGTTCCTTTCGTGATTGAATTTCAAAATCATCACCGACCGCTCTCGATCGGTTCTCACAGCGAATTAGAAACAGCCGAATGAGTCGGCTTCAAACGCCGCCAGGAACTCATCCATTTCACGCAACCGCTCGGCGGCGATAGCTTGTGATCGGGGCAGGCGCAGCAGGCCGGGCAGTTTGGCGCGGCGCGCTTTGACCGTCTCATAGGCTTTCCGCAAATTCTTCGACTGTTTCGAGAAATCGCGCAGGATGCCAACCACACCCAAAAAATCCAGCGCGTCTGCATCGCTGAGCAAGATCGCTTCGAGGCAGCGATCGGGCGTGCCGCTGTGATGGGTCGCGATGCACTCCAGAACTGACTGGCCAAATTCCTCCGCGCAGCCCTGTTCAGCCAGAAAAGCTCGCGCCACTTGTGTTGAACGCACGGCGTGATCGACGCCGTCTTGCGCCCACGGCGTGTACGCGCCCCAATCGTGCAAATGCGCGGCGATCCAGATGGCCTCTTCGTCATAGATCTGATCCGCGCCGATGATTGAGATCAGGTGCAGCAGCCGTCGCGTGTGATTGATGCCCCACGCACCGCCGTATTTTTCGGTCAATCGCGTCAGATCATCTCGATCGATAGGACTCATGATTCATTCTCCTGTTGGCGTGGTTACTGGCCGCGCACGAGTGTACCGTGTATGATGATCGGCTGGCCGCCAAAGACTTTGTCTTGAGACTTGATTGTTAGTTCGTCATCCGTAAATGTCACTTGAGATTCGTAATACAGGAAATCGCCCACGCGCGTTTGTTCGACAATGAGCGTGTGATCGTCCGTCCAGCGTCCGCGCAGCGCCTCGCCCTGATGCAGCGCGGGATCGCCGGTCACCCGATAGAGATGATCCATGCCGAGCGTGACGGTTAGCGTGTCGTTGACGACGATATTGGCAGTAGCCTGATCGGGCGCAAAGTGGAACGCCAGCGTGTGAAAGCCCATCGGATTGTCTTCCATCCGATACGTCCGCCCGGAGATCGTCTGCACCGCCTTCGACAACGGCGAGATCGAGCGTTGGGGCTGTGTGGCCGATCGGAGGCTGGCCTGCAACTGCGCGGCGGCGGCCGCGTTCGCGGGTAATGGCTCGCTCGACTGAGCAGCGGACAGGATGTAATCGCGCAGCAACTGATCGAGTACCACTTCATTGTTGATGTTGAGCGCACTGGTGAAAACGACGACCAGGTTGCGATCGGGCACGACGTGAATCTGCTGACCCGCCAGGCCCATCGCCGCGTAATAGCCGTGCGCCGGATAGAGCCACCACAGATAGCCGTAATCGCGCGGGCCTTCCTCATTCCACGTTGATTGCGTAGTCGAGGAGGCCGTCACCCACTGCGACGACACGACCTGCTGCCCGGCCCACTGACCGTGGTTCAAATAGAGATAGCCGAGTTTCGCCATGTCGCGCGGCGTGAGATACAACCCGTAGCCGCCCAGCGCATAACCCTGTGGATCGCCGCCCCACTCCACATCGGTCGCCGGCGGGATGCCGAGCGGCGCAAAGAGATGCGTATTGGCAAAGTCGCGCGTATTCTGGCCGGTTGCTTTTTCCAGGACGGCGGACAACAACAGCGGCCCGCCGCTGCAATAACTGAATTCCGCGCCCGGTGTGTGCGCCATCGGTAAATCCAGCATAAATTGAATCCAACCGGTGCTGCGCTGCATCTCGG
>JAUQXD010000060.1 GCA_030834835.1 Thermoflexales bacterium
GTTACCACATGCGCTTGATCGGGCCGAACTGCATCGGCCTGATCGACACCCACGTGCCGTTCAACACGACCTTCATCAAGAGCGTGCCCAATCCGGGCGAGATCGCGTTTGTGTCGCAATCGGGCGCGATCTGCCAGGCAGTCATCGACTGGGGCACCGGCATGGGTTTTGGCTTTTCGCGCATCGCCTCGCTGGGCAATCAGGCCGATCTGTCCGAAGCGGAAGTGCTCACCGCGCTGGCGTCCGATCCGAACACGCGCGTGATCACCATGTATCTGGAAGGCGTGAAAGACGGCGCGCAATTCATGCAGGCGGCAGGTGCGGCGGCGCGTGACAAATCGATCGTAGCGCTGAAGGTAGGGCGCACGGCGGCTGGCAAGCGGGCGGTCACGTCACACACCGGCGCGCTGGCCGGGCAGGAGACCGCCTACACGGTAGTCTTTGAACGCTACGGCATCTTACGCGCCAACAACACGGAAGAGCTCTTCGATTGGGCGCGCGCCCTGGCCTGGTGTCCGCCACTGCGCGGTGATCGAGTGGCGGTGTTGACCAACGCGGGTGGGCCGGGCATTCTGGCGGTGGATGCGCTCGAAGCGAACGGCTTGCGACTGGCAACGTTATCTGATGATACCGTCACGGCGTTGCGATCGTTTTTGCTCCCGCACGCGTCGTTCCACAACCCGATCGATATGCTGGCCTCCGCCGGGCCGACCGAGTATGCGGCGGCGCTACAGGTGCTGCTGGCCGATGCGCAGGTCGATGCCGTCCTGGTGATCAGCGTGCCGCCGCCGATCGAAGATTCCACGCCGGTGGCCGAAGCGATCGCGGTGGCGGCGAAAGATGCGCCCAAACCCGTGGTCGTGGCCGTCATGGGTGAAGCGACCGTGGGCCTGGCATTGAAGGTGCTGCGCGCTTTTCGTCTGACGGATTATCGCTTTCCAGAGCGGGCCGCTTCGGCGCTGGGCGCGTTGTGGCGCGATGCGCAGTGGCGGGCGCGGCCGGACTTTCAACCGGCAAGCCTGACGGATGTCGATCGCGAACTGGCCGGGCAGCGGCTGGCTTCAGCGCACGGTGAATGGATTACAGGCACGCTGGCCGCCAGCGTGTTGCAAGCGTATGGCATCGAGGGTCCGCATGAAGCGCTGGTGACCTCGGCTGATGAGGCGGTGCAGTGGGCGGAGCAAATGGGTTATCCCGTCGTGCTGAAAATCGCTTCGCCAGATATTCCACACAAATCGGACATTGGCGGAGTGGCGCTCGATGTGCGGGACGCAGGATCAGCGCGGACAGCCTTCGATCAAATTGTGGCTAATGCGCAGCGCACCGTGCCGGACGCGCACATCGCTGGCGTGACAATCCAACCCATGCTGCGCGTGGGGCAAGAAGTGATCATCGGCGCAGTGCGCGACGCGCAGTTCGGGCCGGTGATCATGTTTGGTGCGGGCGGTGTGGAAGTCGAAGGCAGGCGCGATGTGGCGTTTGGCCTCGCGCCGCTCTCGCGCGCCGAAGCCGAAAAGATGATCGATGCGACGTTTGCCGGCAAGCAGCTGCGCGGCTTCCGCGGTTCGCCGTCGGCCGATCGAGCCGCCGTGATCGATCGGGTCTTGAGACTGGCGCAGTTTATCTCGGACTTCCCGCAGGTCAGCGAAGTCGAGATCAATCCGCTGCACGTGCTGCGCGACGGCGCGGTGGCGCTGGATGTGCGGCTGAAAGTGGCGCGCGAGACGTGAAGTCAGGCGACCCTGACGAACCGTGATCACCGATCGGGCGGAAACAACGCCTCCAACCCGCGCCACACATCATCGCGCCAGGCCGGAAAGTTGTGACCACCGTGAAACTCGCGATAGGTCGCGTCGTAGTTCATCGCCGCCAGCCAGTCACGCATATGCCGATTGGTGGATTTAAGCAGTTCATACCGGCCAACGTCCAGCCAGATTTTCGCGTGCCGATTGAACTTCGCGCGCACCAGATCAAACACGAACGTCTCGTGTCCGCGCAAGGTAAACGACCCTGATTGGCTCAGCACTCGGTTGAAAATCTTCGGGTAGCGCAGCCCCAGCGACAGGGCCAGCAAGCCGCCCAGCGACGCGCCCAGTACGCCGTAATCGCCCGGTTCGGTTAAGTGCAACCGCGACTCTGCCAGCGGCAGCACTCTGGTCAACACCGCGCCGATGATGGCTTCACTGGCGCTGAATTCTTGAATGCGCGCCGGGCCGCCGTGATCGATCAGGGCCAGCGCCACCGGCTGCATGCGGCCCTGCGCGATCAGGTTATCCACGATGTCGGGCAGGCGCACGCGCCGCAGATAATCGCGCCCGTCGAAGACCACGAGCAGCGGGCCGGGTTGATCCGTCGGCGGTTGGTACAGATAGATCGCGCGACGATTGCCAAAAAACAGATCGCTCTCGATCACGTGACGCGAGACGATCCCGCGCCGCACGCCGCGCTGACGTTGAATCAACGGCGTCGGTCCGCCCGACATGTAGAAGTAATGGTTGAGGGCGCCATAGCCGTTGGGCGCGACGTTGGCGTTAAAACGATCGGTCACATGCTGACCGTCGCGCACGAAGGCATATTCGATGTAGGCATCGCGCAGCAGTTTGACGGTGTGCGCCCAGACGTCGGGCGCGACGCGGCGCAGCTCGATCGGGTCGCGGGCATTCCAGCGGTTGAAGTCGCCGACAAGTCTGGGCGCCTCGTGACCGTGCCAGACAAACGTGGCGGTGTCGCCGTCGATCAGTGGCGTGCCTTCAGTTTGAGCACGTTTCAATAAGTGTTGCGGCATGATGATCTCCAGTCCATAATGGCAAAACAGGCCGCATGATACCGCAAACACCGGCTGGACGCAAAGCCCGTCTAACAAAAATCCGCAAGCCAGTCGGCTCACGGATTACGCAGTACGCATTACGTATTACTTCGAGGTCACGCCCCGAATAAATCAACCTATCAGCTAAAGCCGCCGCTGCCTGCGACGTGACCACAGACGGGGCAGTACAACTCGATCAGACCGTTGTAATCCAACTTGCCGCGCCCGCACTTCGGACATTTGCCGCCATATCTGGGCGCGCGGCACGTCTTGCTGACTGGCCTGGTTTTGGCGGCCCTGGTCTTCGTCTTCAACGCCTACGCCTTCAGGTACTCGCTCAAATCCAGCGTTTTGAACAGGCGCGCTCTGGCGTCGGGCGACATCATCGGCTGCGGCAAGTGACGATACAGGCTGACGGTCTTGCGGGCCGTATCGACTACCGCCGTGCAGTCGTCGCAATCGGCCAGATGCCGCTCGAGTTCCGCGCACAATTCCTGCGACGCTTCGCCGTCAAGATAAGCCGAGAGATCGTTCAACAGGTGATGGCAGTTTTCGGTCGGCATATCAGCGCCCCTCACGTGATCGGGCCAGTTCGGTAAAATGAGTTGACAGTCGTTCGCGCAGCCACAGGCGCGCGCGATGCAGGCGGGTCTTCACCGTTTCGATCGAGATGTCGAGCGTGTTCGCGGTCTCTTCCGTTGACAGGCCCTCTAATTCGCGCAACACAAACACCACGCGCAGTTTCTCCGGCAGTTCGCGAATGGCCTGCTCCAGATGGGCGCGGGTCTCGTTGGTCTCAAAATCGCTTTCGGGCAGACAGCACCAATCGAACAACTGCGTCGGCACCAGCGAACCGTCATCGGCAGTTTCGGTCTCTTCAACGGACACGGTCTCAGGCTGATGTTTGCGCAGCCGCATCATGGCCGTGTTGTACGTGATGCGATACAGCCACGTGCTCAACTCCGAGCGGCCCTGAAAATCGTCGATGGCTTTGAAAGCGCTGAGAAACGTCTCCTGCACCACGTCTTCGGCGTCGGCCTCGTGCTGCATCAGCCGCAGCGCCAGCCGATACACGCCCGGCGAATGTTTATCAATGCAGACGGCGCAGGCCGCCCGGTCACCGGCCTGAATGCGGGCCACCAACTCACGATCGGTAATTGCGTTATCTATCATCTTAGATGCGTATCCCGCCCAAAAGTTTCACGCACGCACGGCCTGCCGCGCCGCGGATTGCCGCGCCGCCGCCAACGCCCGGAGGCCGCGCACGATCTGCACCCCCACCAGCGCCCACCAGAACAGCATGACCACATAGGCCAGCTGAATCGCGCTGTTGCCGGACTCGCCGATCGGGTCCAGCGGATGCAGCACCAGTCGGGCCTGCGCCAGCAAGAGCATCATCACGATCGGCACGACGGCAAATAGCGCGGCCGAAATCTTCGAGTTCTTCACGATCAGCCCCACCACCAACACGATCGGCAGCAGGCCCGTCATTTGCAGCGTCACCATCCAGCGCGGTTCAAACCACGCGATGCCGCCCCAGGCTTGCAGCGTCGTCACGACGCTCGTGCCCAGATAAATGAACCACAACGCCAGACCGCCTTCAAACGCGGCCCTGGCCCAATCGAAAACGGCCTCGCGCCGCGTGACCAGATAGGCCGCGCCCAGACCACCGGCGACGACGAGGATCGCCATCACCACGCGGATGATGGCCCCGTGCACGTAGACCATCCGCACCCGATCGCCCAGCGTCTTATCGAGCGGTGACACAAACGCGGTAATGGCGATCAACACCGCTAACACGATCAATGACGGCACAATCCACTTCGGTTGTAGCAAAGTCTTCATCGCGGTTCCCGTTCAAGCAATCGAGATAGTTGGACAACCCGACACCGGCCCACATTCTATGTCGAACCGGGCATTTGGGCAAACACCTTCCTGCACGGCACAGGACGAGAGTAAGTCACCGACGCGCTCGGACGTGATTTACCACACGCCCGGCAGCAGGCGATAGCGCGTGCTTTGCGTGTATGCTCGATAACCCGGCAACTCGGCCTGCAAAGTCCTATCTTCCAGCGCCGCCCGCACCGTCATTAGAACCGCACAGACAATGCCTGGAACCAGTGCCCACCACGACCCCAACGCGATGGGCGCGCCCAACACCACCAGGATCGCGCCTGAATACGCCGGATGTCTTACCAGTCGATAAGGGCCGCTGCTGACGACGGCATGTCCTCGCTCCGTCTGAATGCGCACGACCTGTGAGAAAAACGCATTCGTACCCGTGGCCCAGACCACCAGCGCGTGGCCGGCGATCACGAGCAGCATGGCGACGATTTGCGCCAGCGGCCCGATCCCGCTCGACCAACTATAGCGCAGGTCCCAGCCAGCAATGAGCCACAACACCATCATCACCGTGCCGTACAGGCTCAACAGTACGGTGTCCCATGTTTTCGCGCCCTTCCTCGGCCCCACGCGCTCGGCCAGTAATTCGGGGTAGCGCGGAATCACGACGATGGCCGTGGCAATGACCCAGCCCGCCATGACGATCACCATGACCCAACCGGCGATCCAGTTTACCGTGTCCGCCGTCAGAAAGAGCAGCAGCGCTAACATCACCACGCCCATCGTTTCTCGGACGGCCCAGCGCGCGACACTACGTTTGACATGCGGTGACATGCTGTGTTGAACCTTCACTGTAGTAGTCATGTTGCTCCTTTCACTCCCGCCGTGCGCCTGTCAATCGGCGGCTGCATATAGATCGGCCAGACCGAACGGGCACAACTACCGGCCGGCAACCGCGATACTGATCAGGCCCAGCACGCCGATCGCAATGATGCCCGCGGTTGAGAAGCCGCCCGCTCTGGATACAAATAGTAAAACTGCAACCACAATCAGCAGCAAACCGACAACCAACCGAGA
>JAUQXD010000649.1 GCA_030834835.1 Thermoflexales bacterium
GCATGCCGTTGACGATGCGCTGGCCTTCCAACACGGCGGGCGCGAGGGCGGCAAACGAATCCTTCATCAACACGATGTCGGCTACGGCGCGCGTGGCCTGACTGCCGCTCTGCATGGAGATGCCCAGATTCGCCTTCTTCAGCGACAGCACGTCGTTGACGCCATCGCCGATCATCGCTACGTAGTGACCGCGCTCCTTCAACGCGTCGACCAGGTGCTCTTTTTGCTGCGGCGTGATACGGCCAAAGATCGTCGTCGAGGACGCTGCCGCGTTGAACTGGGCCTCGGTCATGTCCTGCAATTCGAGGCCGGAGATCAGATTGACGTCTGCGCCCAGGCCCGCCTGTTTCGCCAGCGCATAGACTGTTTCTGGATTGTCGCCGGAGATGATCTTAAGCTGGACGCCCGCCTTGATAAAGGCTTCCAGCGTGGCTTTCGCTTCGGGCCGCAGCTCATCGCTCAGGCTCAACAACCCGATCGGCTGCATACCCGACGGCAACTTCGACTCATCGCCGTCGTCGCGCAGCTGCGCGCCATCGGGATGATGCGCCACCAGCAAAACGCGCAAGCCTTGATCCGTCAACAGACTGGACTGCGTCGCGATGGATTGCCACACCGCGGAATCAACGTCGCCCGCGCCATCGAGATAGGGTTGTAACATTTCGGGCGCGCCCATCGCATAAATGCCGCTTAAAGGATGAGGGATGAGGGATGAACGATGAAGAGGGGTGTCAATTTCATCCGTCGCACCTGCACTGCGCGCAGGCATAAGCGGCCCGCTGCCTTCATCCTTCATCCTTCTGCCTTCCGCCTTAAAGGCCACCGCGCTCCACTTGCGCGCCGATGAAAACGACACGTCCGCCGACACCGGCTGCCGATCGGCTTTGTAGGCGACCGCGATCGCTTCCGCTGTTTTGTTCAAGGTCGCCGCACTCGCCACCATCGTGCCCAGAATGTGCTGCAATTTGGCCTTATCGAAATCGATCGGGTACACGTCGTCAACCTTGAGCCGATTGGCCGTGAGCGTACCCGTTTTGTCCAGGCACAGCACATCGACATTGCTTAGCGACTCGATGGCGTTGCTCTGCTGAACAAGCGCGCCAAAGCGAATAATACGCACCGCGCCCACCGCATACGCCACCGAGATCGACAGGAACAGGCCGTTGGGTACCAGCCCCACCACCAGTGTCGCATCGGCGATGCTGTCCGACGCGGCGAGATTGTTGATGACGGAATTGACGAACAGCAGGAATTCAAGGTAAATCACGATGACGAGCATGATGCGCACGACGAGGTAGACTTCGTTTTGCAGCGGGGTCAACACACGACGGAAGGCGCGCGCGCCGGCGGTGATTTCATTGGCCAGGCTGTCTGTGCCCACTTTTTCCACGACAAACTGGGCACTGCCGTTGACACAGAAACTGCCGGAAAAAACTTCGTCGCCGGCCTGTTTGGGGATCAAGTTCGATTCGCCCGTCAACTGCGACTCGTCCACCTGCATCTTGCCGTCGCCGATCACCTTGCCGTCCAGCACGATCTGATCGCCCGGCCCCACCTTCAACACGTCGCCCACTACCAACTCTTCAGGCGGTATGCTGCGCTCCTGCCCATCGCGGATCACGGTCGCCGTGGGCCGCGTAAGCAAAGCGATCTGATCGAGCGTGCGTTTGGCGCGGATTTCCTGCACCACACTCACGGCGATGTTCAGCGAGATCACGCCGACGGAGACCAGGGCATCGCTGGCACGGCCCACCAGAATCAACGCCACCGCCAGCACAAAGATCACGATGTTGATGAAGGTGAAAACATTCTCGCGCACGATCTGCGCGTACGTGCGGCCGGTGGGCGGCAGCGCGCTGTTGCCCAGACCCTTCGCCCGCCGTTCGCTCACTTCTGATTCAGACAAACCTCGAATCGAAACTGCTGAACCTGTCGCGGAAGTATCAGACATACGCCCTCGCCCCGGTTAATTTTGCTGGTGGCGGCGATTATACCATCAGCGTCAGGCAAAGTCGCGCACGCTAAAAGCGTCAGGCGAGACGGCGCCGATGGTGGCACATTTGCCAGACATCAGGCTGTGGTGGATAATCGACCCGACTAGCATTATTCGAGTGCGTGCTTCTATGAGCGTGCTGAGCTGCCCGTGGTCGAGGTGGATGATGCTCGCGTCTGGTTGGCGTAATGGCCCGCACAGAGGGACGCCCGCGCGGACTCGGGCGGGAGCGGAGGAGACGAATGACTATGGAACAGCTCTATGATGACATTGTGTTTTGCCTTACACGATATGGTGGACTTCAGGAGTCAGATGCTCATGAGTTGTTGAATGGCTCAAAGCTGTTTGATAAAGCCGAGACGGAAGCAGGACGTATCGCCCTAGTACATGAGACCGGTTACTATTGGGCGATGTGTTTGCTTCACGGCAGGGAATCGCGTTGGTTTGATAACCCGACTCTATGGCCACCACCGAAAGACTACTATGATCCCGATAGGTTTCTGAGGACGTGATGGCGCTGTATGACTCCTGTGCTCTTCGCCAGCGTCCGCGCAGGGACGGGTGACAACGAACTTTGAATCGGACAAATGGCTGTCAACGGACGCTCAAATGGACAAGCGGATTTGAAGCGGCTGGCCGC
>JAUQXD010000650.1 GCA_030834835.1 Thermoflexales bacterium
ATGGATTTAGCCGGCCGCTGGAATCAACTACCGTAGGGCAGGTTTCCATACCTGCCAGAATGCGGCGGCTACAGAAAGCCGCCTACATCTGTCCCTCGGCTTGAAATGGCCGAGGTTTTTTGTTTTGGCAAGAAATGTCATATTTTGCGCCGCCTGCCATGCTAGACTGAGGCTGGAAGTTTCCATTTCAGTTTAATCATGTAAGGAGACGCAATGAAGCTGTCACACCGTAGCCGTCGATTGTTATTTGTCTTTGCGATTATTGCCCTTGCCAGCGCAGGCGTACCTGGCTCAGGCCGTGTGCCACTCGTGGTCGCGCAGGACGGGCCAGGCGAGCCCGAAGCACCCGAAGCACCCAACATCGATCTGCCGCTGCCCAACATCATCGTCAACACCACCGCGCTCACCGACGACCAACCCGACGATGACAAGTGCGACTTGTGGGAGGCGCTGCAAGCAGTGTTTCAAGCCAACTACGGCATGTCGCCGACCTATCACGACTGCACGGCCAAAGTCGGCGGTATGAACGTCATCGCGTTCAGTGTAGTCGGCGGCACCATCACCGTGCCCGCCGTCGGCCCGCGCACCGATCTGCCCTTCGTGCACGGCGAGACCGTCATCCTCGGCCCAATCACCATCGCGGGCAGCGGCGCGTCGGCCGATACACACTTGCTGCGCACCGCCCCCGGCGCGAAGTTGACGGTGGTCGCCACGGTGTTGAAGAACGGCCACACCTCTGGGGCCGGACCGGCGATCTATTCCGACAACGCCGCCACCGTCAACGTAATCGGCTCGTTCTTGATCGGTAACAGCGCCGGAGGCGACGGCGGCGCGATCTACTCGAACGGCGATCTCAACCTGATGGGTACGTCGTTCATCAACAACAAGACCGGCAGCGCGCCGGGGCGCGGCGGCGCAGTGTACATGACGGGTTACGGCTCGTTCAAGAGTCAGGCGTCTACCTTCACCGGCAACCAGGCGGCGTCCGGCGGTGCGATCTATCTGGAAAAAACGGGCGGCACCAGCAGCATCAGCGAATCGATCTTCACTGCCAACAACGTCGGCAGCGATGTCAACGGCTATGGCGGCGGCGCGGTCTACAACGCCAGCACCGGCGGCACGCTGGAGATCAATCGCACGGCCTTCAATGCCAACTTCAGCACGCAGGGCGTAGGCGGCGCGCTCGTGAACAAGCTCAACGCCACCACCTACATCAGCAATACCCTGTTTGACGCCAACGTGGCCGATGATAATGACGGCGGCGCGATCTATAATCAAGGGCCGTTATCGATCGTGAAGAGCACCCTGGTGGCCAACGTCGCTAAAAGCGGCTTTGGCGGCGGGCTTCACACGACATCAAACGGACACGTCACCATCGGCAACGCGACCTTCTTTGACAACCTCGCCGATGGTCAAGGCGCTGCCATCTACGGCACGTCCAACGCCGTCATCGCGATTCGCAACAGTACCTTCTCGGCCAATATCGCGGGGAGTACTGGCGACATCCTTTCCCTCAGCAATTCAGCCCAGGCGCAAATCGGCAACACGATCTTTGACGGCAGCACAACACCGCATGCCAACTGCGTCGGCAACGTCGTCGTCTCGCTCGGTCACAACATCGATACGGGGTCAACGTGCGGCACGAATCTCGGCCTCGGCGATATGCCGCTGACCAATCCGTTATTGGGCGCGCTGAGCTTCAACGGCGGATCGCTGCCGGTGTTGACCACGCAAGTCCCCTCGTATGCCAGCCCCGCGATCGATCACGGCGACCCGACGATCTGCGCGCACCCCAGTGTAGACAATGAAGACGAGACCGGGGCCAAGCGACCCAAATGGGGCGGCGTCACCGAATTAACCGTGTGCGACATCGGCGCGGTAGAAGCGGACGAGCGCAAAGCCGCCTTCGATGCGGAACCCATGCCGCCCGGCCCCATCAACTTTGGCAGTGTCGAGATCAATCATACCGTGACCACGACACTTAGCGTTCATAATGCCGGCAATTACACGCTGACTTTGACTGCCCCCATGTGGAGCAATATGCAGTTCGGTCTGCAAACCACTTTCCCCATCAACATTGCGGCGAACGCGACCAGGGCCATCGTGCTGGCCTGCACGCCCACCCAGCTCAATCAAATCTCGACCTCATTCTCGATGTACACCAACGATTCCGATCGAACGGTCGTGGCCTACACGTTGATCTGCAATGGCACGCCCACGCCGGCCCCGTCGTTCAGCGCGATCCCGGTCGCGCCGGGGCCGATCGAGTTTGGCGAGGTCGCGATCGGGGAGATGCTGACCCAGACGATCACGATCAAGAATAACGGCACGGCCAACCTCACCATCAACCCGACCGGCTTCACCAGCGACGGCGGCAACTTCGCACACAACCTGTCGGCGCTGACGATCACGCCGGGCGCATCGGATCAGTTCGCGGTGCGCTGCCAGCCCAACAAAGTGGGGCAGCTGGTCGGCAAGCTGACGTTCCAGACCAATGACACATCACAGAACCAGGTGAGTTACAACTTGAACTGCGCGGGCGTGCCGCCGCAAGCGGCGTATCTGGTCAACACCCAGAATCTCAAGAACCCGTTTTTGCCCACCGACATCTCCAGCCTGTTCGGCGTGGCGACCAGTCCCGACGGCCTGAATGCCTACGTCAACGGCAACACGGCCAGCGGCGGCGAAGTGGTGGTGCTGGAGAAACAGACCTCGGGCCTCTTTGCCAACAGCTATCTCTGGACTTCGCAAGTGACCAATGATTCGTTGACCAACCCACACGAAATGAAAGTCAGCCCCGACGGCCAATTCCTGCTCGTCACGGGCGGCGCCGACAACGCGCTGGCAGTCTATCACCGCGATAGCGGCAACGGCGACCTCGCTTCGCCCTTGACCTGGACCAACGTCGGCGGCTTGAACAATCCATATGGCGTCGCCTTTAGCCCGGACAGCCAATTCGCCTACGTCACCAACTACAACGGTAATTCGATCTCCATCCTCAAGCACATCAGCAACGGTTACTTCTTTACCGGTATTGTCACAGCGACGACGATGACAACGCACACACTGCAAAATCCGACCGGCATCGTCGTCAGCCCGGACGGCAAACACGTGTACGTATCCGTGCACACGGCCACCGCTTCGCAGGGTACGTTGGCCGTCTATCGCCGCGATGTCGCCACCGGCGCACTCACGCCGATTCAAACGCGCTATCAGGGCGATAATCAGGACAATCCGGGGTGCATTTTCTGTTTCCCGGTGAATGGTCTGGCCTCTACCTACCAACTCGCCATCAGTCCCGACGGTGGCAACGTCTACGTCACCAGCTGGTACAACCACGCTGTCGCCAACTTCCGCCGCGATTCCGCCACCGGGCTGGTACGCTATTACGGCAGCCTGACCAATAACAGCCTCGGCGGCAGCGGACTGACCAATGCCTTTGGCGTGGCCGTCAGCCCCGATAACGAACACGTCTACGTCACCAGTTACAGCGACGACGCGCTGGTGATGTTCGATCGCAACAAGGACGCTGGCTATCTGACCTTCCGCGAAATGTACCAGCGCGATGCCGGCAGCGGCACGCCGTCCCTGAACGGCGCATTTCAGAC
>JAUQXD010000651.1 GCA_030834835.1 Thermoflexales bacterium
CGCCGCCGCCTGATCAACCGATGGCCTGATCGTCATTCTCCAGCCGATGGGCCGTCGCAGACCCATCGGCTGGTGGCCGGGACCTACCCTCACCGACATCGAATACAACCCACCATCAATCATTCCAGAAAGGTGTTCAACCGGTTCAACTCATGAAAATGTTCATCGCTATCATCACGTGCTGTGTTTCATTGATCATAACCCTCGGCTTATTGAACGTACTCAATCCGGTGGCCCGGGCGGCCCCGATCGCCATTGAAGAGACCCCGGTGGTGTCCGGGCCTGTGTCGGCGAGCGGCTTCGTAGTGACATCGACGGCGCTGAATGTGCGTCTAGAGCCGGATTCCAATATTCTTGTCCCGTTGACAGTGACCCGGGAATCCGCCGGGACATCGGGCAATTGCACGGGGCATTATGCGATCACCGAGACTGAGGCTATTTCGCATGTCCTATATCAACACACGCTCACGCGAACCGTGCCACAAAACGTGGTCGTGGTCCAGCTCCGGCTGTTGAGCTGGAATGCCGACGGGGCGGGTAATGCCCTCGGTGACAGCCCCTTGCTCCATAATGGCGAGACGGGCCTTGCCGATTTCACCGCTGCCAACGAGCCAGACTTTGATGCCGTCGTCGCCAAGTTTACCGACGGCGTGCTGGACGCGATCGCTATGGACTATGGATATTTTGATAATCAAGGTCATGCCCTCGGCGGCGGCAGCTATCTTACCGGTGAATACTGGGCGTTTCGAACGGGTTCTGATTTGTTCGGCTATCAGATTGATATGATTCGACGTGACGTGAAGCAGCTGGTTCTTCAATCTGCGTCGGCCAACTTTGAAGTCGACTGGAGCATCTGGGGGCGGCGGCTGTTCTCACACTGGCTTCAATTTTCGCCCGGGTCTGGTACGCTGGCGGTAGGTCAAAGTCAGGTTGTGTCCGTGGCCCTGTCTGCCGTGGATATGCAGCCAGGGCTCTATACCACCACGCTGATGCTTGATCCTGGTCAGACTTGCGACGCCCCGATCTCGATTCCAGTTTCAATGACCGTGTCTGAACCTTGCACACCGGTTACCGGGGTCGATCTGAATCTGATGACCCTGGGCACTCTCCTGCCAAATACTCCAGTACAGTTTAGGGCCACCGTCTTGCCTGACACGGCTAGCGGGCCATTTGGTTTCATGATCAATCAGGGCTCTGGGGCGGCGTCAAGTGACAATCCAATCAGTTTTACCTGGAACTTCACCGGCTCGGGGACTAACACGACGACCATCAGTGTTTGGAATTGTGCGATGTTGCCTGCTGAAGCGGTGACGGTCAGCGTACTCAGTGTCGTGCTAGAACCCGTCATTACTCACACGGTCTATCTGCCGGCCGTTATTAAGCGCTAAAACTTTTATCAAGCAGCTCAATATCCATCGCGACGGGCAACGTTGAAAGGGTGCGAAGGGTGAGGCGCTAGAGCGTTTCTCGCATTTGAACATCCATAGGAGTCATATGCGCTTTCTCCATTTCACTTTGGCAATCATCCTCGCGCTCAGTTTGCTCATCGGCCTGAGCGTGCTGATTACGCTTCGACCGGTGCAGGCGGCATCGGCCGCGCCAATGGCCACTATCCAGTCCATGATCAATGCCGCGCCCAACGGCGGCACGGTCAACATCGCGGCGGGCACGTACACCGAAAGCTTGACCGTGAACAAGACCCTGACGCTGACAGGCGTCACCAGCGGCACGACGATCATTCAGGCGGTGGCAGGCCAGCGCGTCATCACCGTGACCGACGGCAATAACTTGCGTTTGGAGAACCTCACCGTGACCGGCGGCCATCCGTCTGGCGCGGTGGGCGGCGGTATCCATGTGATGAACGGCAGCCTGACCCTGATCAACGTGCGCATCGCGGGCAACTCTGCCGATTATGGCGGCGGCGTGTTTCAGTCCGGGCAAGGCGGGCGCGTGGACGCCAGCGGCAGCCGCATCGAACTGAACACGACCACGAATCATGGCGGCGGCCTGTACGTCGAGGGTACGGCGGCCTTCACGAACACGCACGTCTTGTCCAACACGGCCAGTTGGCAAGGCGGCGGCCTGCATTCGCAATACAAGCGCGTGGACGTCACCGGCGGGCGTTTCGAGCACAATCGGGCGCTTAACGGCAACGGTGGCGCGATCAATTTGAATGGCAGCCTCAGCCTCAGTGGGACAGTCATCATCAGCAATACGGCCCTCAATGGCGGGGGCGTGCAGCAATGGAACGCGGGCTATAGCGTGGCGCTGACCAATACGCGCTTCGAGCGGAATGCGGCCCGGCATGTGGGCGGCGGGGCGGCGGTGTCCAGCACGCTCAGCATCAGCGGCGCGGCCTTTGTCACCAACACGGCAGACTCGGGCGACATCAACAACACGTTCGGCGGCGGACTGTACGCGGGCGGGGCCAGTCAGATCGCGGCGACGACCTTTGCGGGCAACACCGCGTTCTGCATTTATGGCGGATCGTGCAGCAGCGCTAATGGCGGAGGACTCTACATTGCCAACCAGCCGCTGACCTTGACCCAGGTCACGTTTACGCGTAATGAGGCAGGCCGCATGGGAGGCGGCTTAAACGCCGATCATGCCACCACCCGATTGGACCGCGTGATCTTCAGCGGCAATAAGGCGGGCTGGGGCGGCGGGCTGATTCACGATCATGGTAGCGGCATCTTGAATAACGTGCTCTTCGCGAACAATGTGGCGGGCTGGGGCGGCGGGCTGCTGGTCGAGTCGGCCAATGTCACGCTGACGCACGTCACCCTTGGCGGCAACCTGGGGTCCAACTATGGGGGTGGCCTGGAGAATTACTACAGCACACTCCGCGTGATCAACTCGGTGCTGTGGGGCAACGCCTCATCGAAGGGCGCTCAAATCTACGACGATAATACGGCCGCGCCGACGTTGGTCACTTACAGCGATGTCCAGTTCACCAGCGTCTACACGGGCACAGGCAACCTCAACACCGATCCGCGCTTTGTCCAACCGATCGCGGCAAGCATCAACCCGACGACGGTCGGCAACTATCATGTGGCGAGCAGTTCGCCCGTGATCGATCGCGGCATCAACGCGGGCGTCACGCTCGATTTGGACGGCCAACTCCGCCCGATGGGTCACGGCTACGACCTCGGCGCGTACGAGGCTCGCCCGACCGTGTATTTGCCGGTGATTGTGAGACAGTAGACACTCAGCTCATGACCGACCTGATTCGTGATCTAGAAGATCAACTGGCCGCCGCCGCTGACGGGCCGCCCCGCATCGACGCCTTGAATGCGTTGAGCTGGGCGCTGCGTCTGAGCGATGTGCCGCGCGCGATCACGTTCTGTGAACAGGCCATTGAACTGGCCGGGACGGCAACAGCGACATCATATCCACGCGGCCTGGCCGTCAGCTGGCACCAACTGGCGCGGCTGCACATGTGGGCGGCCGATTACGATCGAGCATTAGCGGCCTACTTCCGGGCGCTGGAGATTTATGAAGCGCTGGACGATCAGGTTCAGATCGCCATGCAGCTGAGTTACATCGGCGTGACCTATTTGTATGTCGGCAATTATCCCGACGGCTTGCAGTACATGCTGAAGGCGCAGGCGATCTTTGAAGCGTCCGGCAACACTGAGCTCATCGCCGAGGGCCTGAACGACATCGGCTACTTGCACCTGCTGATGCACGAGCCGGAGAAGGGCCTGTCGTACTTGCTGCGCAGTGAAGGGCTGTTTCGAACCGTCGACAACCCGGAGAAACGCTCGTGGCTGTATGACAGCCTGTGCCGCGCCTATTGCGATCTGGGCGATTATGCGCGCGCGTTGAATTACATCCAACACAGCATCGCACTGGGCCGCCAGACCGGCGAAATACTGGACGTGACGCAATCGCTGCTGGCGCTCGGGAAAGTACATCTGGCGTTGGGGCAGCCGGCCGAGGCACTGGCCTGTTTTGAAGAGAGCAGGCGGCTGGCAGAAGAGCAGGGGTATCAGCGCTGCGTCGCCGAAGCGCAGCGGACCATCGGCGACTTTTTCCGCGGGCAGGGTGACACGGCGACGGCGCTGACGCAGTTGCAGTGCGCGCTGAAGATTGCCCAGGGGCTTGACGCGCTGCCTACGATGTTCGAGTGTCATCAGTCGCTGGCGGAAGCGTATAAACAGGCGGGCGCGTACGAAGCCGCGTTGAACCACTTCGAACAGTTCCATGCCCTTAAAGAGCAGGTCTTCAACACCCAGGCCGATCAGCGCGTGCGGACGCTGGAGATCGTGTATCGGGCCGAAGTCGCCCGCCGGGAGGCTGAAGTTTATCAATTGAAGACGGTGGCGCTGCAACAGGAGATCGACGAACGGCGGCAGGCCGAAGCGGCGTTGCACGTCGCCAACGCCCGACTTGAGCAGGAAATCGTCGTGCGCGAGCAGCTCATCAGCGATCTGGATGCGTTCGCCCACACGGTCGCACACGATTTGAAAGGACCGCTGGGTATCATGACCGGCTACAGCGATCTCCTGCAAGAGAACGGCAGCAACCTGGCTGCGGCCACCATCGCCGATAGTCTGAACACGATTGCGCGCACCGGCTACAAAGCCAGCCGCATCGTCGATGATTTACTCCTCCTGGCCAGCGTGCGTCAGCAAGACGTGGACATGAGAGTGCTTGATATGGCGGCGATTCGCCGAGAGGTCGAGGCCCGTCTTGCCCCGCTGATGGCGCGGTATCAAGCCCGGATCGTCTGGCCGGAGGCGTGGCCGACCGTGCTGGGTTATCCTGTCTGGATCGAAGAAGTCTGGGTCAACTATCTCAGCAACGCCATCAAGTATGGCGGCTGCCCGCCGTGCGTCGAAGTGGGGTCGGCTCCAGTGGGCGAGGGCTTTGTCCGTTTCTGGGTGCGTGATAACGGGAATGGCCTCACCGCCGAACAGCAGGCTCAACTCTTTGGCAAGTTCAAGCGGCTGGTGACCAAGGCAGAAGGCTACGGCCTTGGCCTGTCTATCGTGAAACGGATTGTGGAGAAGCTGGGCGGCAGGGTTGGAGTCGAGAGCGCCGGGCTGGCCGGGTCCGGCAGCGTGTTTAGTTTTACGTTGTCGGCGGCGCCGTCCGGCTAGTTCTGGACATTTGTTACCAAAAACGAATATTTCTCTGTATTGACAAGCGGTGCAAATGGCCGCAAACTAACAGTATCCTCGCACCGGAGGCAGCCATGTCTCACAAGCACGACAAGCATGATAAGCATGACAAGCCCGAGAAACACAAAGATAAGCACCCGCACGATCACAATGGGCAAGAAGAACCGACCGTCTCGCTAGAGACCTTCGCCGTCGATGTGGCCGATGAGGCCGAACCCCATGAGCATCCGCATCGCGAGAAGTTCAATCGGCGCGAGTACGAGAAGGAACTGGTCCGGCTGCAAATCGAGTTGGTCAAGATGCAGGAGTGGGTCAAGGCCAAGGGGTTGAAGGTCGTAGTGATCTTCGAAGGCCGCGACGCCGCCGGGAAGGGTGGGGCGATCAAGACCATCACCGCCTGCCTCAATCCGCGCTACTGTCGCGTCGCCGCGCTGGGCACACCCACCGAGCGCGAAAAGACCCAGTGGTACTTTCAACGCTACACGCCGCACCTCCCCGCTGCCGGTGAGATCGTCCTCTTCGATCGCAGTTGGTACAATCGGGCCGGGGTAGAGCGTGTGATGGGCTTCTGCACCGAAGCCGAATATCAAGAGTTCCTGCGCTCGTGCCCGGAATTCGAGCGGATGCTGATCCGATCGGGCACCATCCTGATCAAATACTGGTTCAGCGTCAGCGATGAAGAACAGGAGCGGCGATTCCAGGCACGCATAGACGATCCCACCAAGCGTTGGAAACTCAGCCCGATGGACCTGAAAAGCCGATCGAAGTGGGTGGAATACTCCAAAGCCAAAGACGCGATGTTTGCCTACACCGACACCAAGCAATCGCCGTGGTACGTGGTCAACGCGGACGACAAGAAACGCGCGCGCCTCAACGTCATCACGCACCTGCTCAGCAAAGTTCCGTACGAAGATTTGACGCCGGAACAGATTTCGCTGCCGCCGCGCCAGAGCGATGCGGGCTACGTTCGCCCGCCGATTACGGATCAGACGTTTGTGCCGGAAGTGTATTGAGTTAGTAAATTGGTAACATGGTAAATTGGTAACCCGGTAGATTGGTAGGTTAGTCAATCGTTAACCAATCTATTTACCACCAATTTACTAATGTGCCAATTTACCAATCTACCGATCCCCACCCTTAAAGGAGAACCACTGTGGCTGAGCGCAAGAAAGTAACCCTCCCCGATTTATTCAAGAAGATGCAGGACAAAGTGCCCATCACGATGATCACGTGCTACGACTACTCGATGGCCTATCTCGTCGAGCAGGCGGGCATCGACATCGTGCTGGTGGGCGACAGCCTGGGCATGACGATGCTGGGCTTCGACGGCACACTGCCCGTGACGATGGACGACATGATGCGCCATACCGCGGCCGTGCGGCGCGGCTCGCCTAAGAGTTGGCTCATCGGCGACATGCCCTACATGTCGTATCAGCCCTCGGTCGAGACCGCCATCCGCAGCGCGGGCCGCTTCATGGCCGAGACCGGCTGCGACATGGTCAAACTCGAAGGCGGCGTCGAAATGGCCGACCGCATGGAGGGCATTGCGAAGTCGGGCATTCCCGTCATGGGCCACCTCGGTTTGACGCCGCAGAGTGTGAGCGCGTTGGGCGGCTTCAAGGTACAGGGCAAAGACGCCTTGCGCGCGAAGAAGATCGTGGACGATGCGAAGGCGCTGGAAAATGCGGGCGCGACGGCGATCTTGTTCGAGATGATCCCCGATCGGTTGCAGGCCATCATCACGGAGCGCGCCAACATCCCGATCATTTCACTCGGTTCCGGGCCGCACGCGCACGGCCAGCTGCTGATCTTCCACGACATGTTCGGCATCTATCCCCGGTTCAAGCCCAAGATGTCCAAAGTCTTCGGCAATGCGGGCGAAGTGATCCTCAACGGCCTGAAGCAGTACGTGGCCGAAGTCACCACTTTGCAATTCCCGCAGCCGGAGAACTGGTTCGGCATGAAAGACGACGAGTTTGAAGAATTGAAGGCGATGCTCGACTAATTCGTAATGCGTAATACGTACTGCGTAAGCCCCCACCGCCGTTTACGAAGTACGTACTACGCATTAGACAGGGAGTCTACCTATGACTGAAAATCTGCACCAGCGTCTCCTCATCCCCGATAGCAACCTGGCCGCCATCAACGCGCTGCTGCTCAATCCCGATTCGCGCGTGATTGAAGCGCTGTTGAAAGTGGTCGAGAAATACGGCACGCCGGACGAGATCAACTGGCAGGCCGCCGAGGCGCGCAAACTGCCCAACCTGATGAAGCGGCTGGAAGCGATCAATTCGCCGTACATCGCCGACCTCGAATGGCTGATCGATCAACGCGACAAAGGCGCGTTCATCAGCGAAGCCGACTATCGCCGCAAAGTGCTGGGAAACAAGGCCGATGCGACGACCTTCGCCGACGACTTCGCGGTGACGCTGGAAGTCAGCGCGGCGCAATACTTCCCGTGGCTGATCAGTGAAGCGAAGCAGGCCATCGCCAAACAAGAATTGATGCCCGGCCGCTTCATCCGCGTGCGCAACATGAAAGAGTCCGAAGCAGATCAGGGCGACATGCTGGCTTTTGCCGCCGCGATGCAGATCATGGGCGCGACGTATGTGGAAACACTGGACACCAAAGGCACCGATGGGTCCAATATCCACCTCAACGGCCCGGCGACCATCACCGGCTACTTCACCGGCATCGGCTCGCCCAATGATTATCCGCTCAAGTGGGCGGACGAATTCCTGTATTACTATACCAAATACGGCACGCGGCAGGTGCTCAACACCAATCCCGGCACGGTGCTCGTCGGCTACTTGCTCTACAAACTCGGCATCGACAACGAGTTCAAGATTTCGGTCTTCATGGGCAACGACAACCCGTATGCGGTACTGTGGACGTTGATCGGCGCGAAGTTGTTCTCGCGGCCCGATGGGACCACGCCCCTCATCGGCTTCAACTTCAGCAACTCGGTCAACAACGAAACGATCGAACTGTGTGCCGAAGCGCGGGGCGAACTCGACTTCGAGAAGGTCGTGCGTTTCGAGCATCACATCACCGAGACGTGGAAATCGATCGTGCGGCAGCCGTATTTGCGCCGCGATGAATTGATCGAACTGGCCGATCACGTCGCCAACATCTCCGCCAAGCACGAAGGCGGCGACCCCGACGTAGAGCCAACGCTCGATCATCCGTCTGACATCCTGGACTACTTCCGCGCGAAAGAAGAAGTGCTCGCCAGCGGTGAAATGCGGTTGCTGGAGCGCAACTATCTGGAGAAGCACAATGCGCTCAATCGCACGGCCTGGGCGTTGACCGAGCACGGCCTCAGTTTCGCCGCCGCGAAGAACTTGCATCATGTGGCGACGCCTGTGCCGGCCTAGTTGGTTAATCTAACGTGATGCGTGGTGCGTGTTTCGTGATGTTGATTTCCAGACACGTACCACGTAACACGCAACACGAAAGAGGAGAACAATATGCGTGATCTCACTCAAGACTTTGTGGAATTGATTCGCCGCGCTTCAACCGACCTGTCACCCGATGTGCAGCAGTCGTTGGAAAAGGCGCGGGATGTCGAGGAGAAAGGCTCGGCGGCGCAGAGCGCGCTGATCACCATCCTCGACAACGTCGAACTGTCGCGCCAGAACTCCACGCCGATCTGTCAGGATACGGGCACACCGATTTTCTATGTGCACTATCCCGAAGGCTGGAGTACGCGCAAACTGCGCGAGCAAATTCGCGCGGCCATCGTCGAAGCGACGAAGAAATCGTATCTGCGGCCCAACGCCGTGGATGCCATCACCGACAAGAACACCGGCAACAACCTGGGCGATGACGCCTTCCCGACGATCCACTTTGAAGAGGTCGAGGGCGACACGTTGACCGCCGATTACCTGATGAAGGGCGGCGGCTGCGAGAACGTCGGCGCGCAATACTCGCTGCCGAATTCGCAGTTGGGCGCAGGCCGCGATCTGGCGGGTGTGCGCAAGGTCGTCCTCGATGCGGTGCAGAAGGCGCAGGGGCAGGGCTGCGCGCCCGGCATCCTCGGCGTCGCCATCGGCGGCGATCGCGGCTCGTCGTACTATCGATCGAAAGAAGTGCTGTTCCGCAAGATGGACGACACCAACCCCGATCCCGAACTGGCGAGGCTGGAAGATCGGCTTACCGACGAAGCCAATCAAATGGGCATCGGCCCGATGGGCTTTGGCGGCAAGACCACCGTCCTGGGGACGAAGATGACGGGCATGCACCGTCTGCCCGCGTCGTATTTCGTGTCCGTGTCATACATGTGCTGGGCGCATCGCCGCCGCCGCCTGATTGTCCGCGGTGAGGAAGTCAGTTACGAGTAACGATCATTTCACGCACCACGCATGACGTGTCGCGTGTTTCGTGTTGCGTGAGAGGAGACATCTTATGAAGAATTTGACTATGCCAATTAGCAACGAAGCCATCCTCGATCTGAAAGTCGGCGATCCCGTCAGCCTGAACGGCGTGATGATCACCGCGCGCGATGCAGCGCACAAGTGGATGATTGAAACGCTGGTGAAGAAGACGCGCCCGTTCCAGGATGATGATGCTGAAGTGTACGCGGCCATCAAGCAGCTGTTGAACGGCGGCGGCATCTATCACTGCGGGCCGGTGGTGGCCGGGTTGGATACGAAGGACTATCGGTTTGTGGCGGCGGGTCCCACCACCAGCATACGCGAAGAACCCTATCAGGCTGACGTGATGCGCCACTTCAACGTCAAGGTCGTCATCGGCAAGGGCGGCATGGGGCCGAAGACGCTGAAGGGCTGCGAAGAAACACCAGGCGTGTATCTGCACGCCATCGGCGGCGCGGCGTCCCTCATCGCGCAGACCGTCGTCAAAGTGCAGGGCGTGCACAAGCTGCAATTCGGCGTGCCGGAAGCGATGTGGGTCATCGAAGTGAAGGACTTCCCCGCCGTGGTCACAATGGACGCGCACGGCGACAGCCTGCACGCCGTGATCGCGCAAAGCAGCAAAGCCGAATTTGAGCGGTTGTTGGCTTTGCCATTGTAGAAAAACTCTCGACCACGAAGAACACGAAGGGCACGAAGAATCTTAGTGGTTCTTCGTGCTCTTCGTGGTAGAAGGAGTTGATATGGCTCATTTAGCAGCGAAAGACGGTTATCATGAATTAGTTGATCGATTGAATCGCGCTCCACAGGGCGCACCGGCCACTGAGCGACTATTCCAGATTCTGGCACTGCTGTTTAGTGAGCGCGAGGCGCAGCTGGTGTCGCAACTGCCCATGAAGCCGTTCACGGCGAAGAAGGCCGCGCAGATTTGGAAAATCAGTGAAACTGAGGCTCGCCGGACGCTGGAAGGACTGGCCTCGCGCGCGATTTTGCTGGACGCCGAGCAGCACGGTGAGATGGTCTACGTGCTGCCGCCGCCCATGGCGGGCTTCTTCGAATTCTCGTTGATGCGGGTGCGTGACGACATCGATCAGAAG
>JAUQXD010000652.1 GCA_030834835.1 Thermoflexales bacterium
GCACTTCGCCGGGCTGCCAGACGCGCCCGGTGACATTTGAAATGAGGGGCAGGCGCGGCGCATGAAACTCGATCGTGCGCGCTACCTGCTCGAACTCGTCTAGCATCGGATCCATCAGCTGAGAATGAAAGGCATGCGACACGATCAAACGTCGCGACTTGATGCCCTGGCTGTGCAGCTGATCGACGACGGCCTGCACATCGTCGCCGACACCTGAAATCACGATATTATCCGGGCCGTTGATGGCCGCGAATGACACGGTGCTCGAATAGGGTGCACACGCGGCGCGCACCATCGCTTCATTTGCAAACACGGCGGCCATCGCACCGCCGGCCGGCAGCTGCTGCATCAAGCGGCCACGCGCAGCAATCAACTTTAAGCCGTCTTCAAGGCTGAAGACACCGGCCACGCACGCCGCCACGTAGTCGCCGACACTGTGCCCCAGCACCGCGGCCGGCTCCACGCCCCACGACTTCCACAGTTCGGCCAGCGCATATTCGATGGCGAACAGCGCGGGCTGGGTGAAAGCGGTTTGATCAATTGTGGATTGCTGAGTGTTGATTGCTGATTGCTGATCGCTACTTGCTGTATGCTGAATGCTGAATGCGCTATCGGGATAGATGACCGAGAGCAAAGACTTGCCAGGATACGGTCGCAGAATGGCATCACACCGATCAAGCGCGGCACGGAACGTCGGCTGCGTTTCATACAGCTGGCGGCCCATGTCGATGTACTGCGCGCCCTGCCCGGTGAACAACCAGGCGATCTTCGGTTTAGCCGATCGCTGCACTTGCCCGACGATCACATTCGCGGTTTCTTCGCCGTGCGCGAAAGCGGTGAGATCAGTCTGAAGTTGCGTCAGCGATTCCGCTATGATGGCCGCCCGGTGCGCGAAGACCGATCGGCCGGTGTTGGCCGAGTAACAGACATCGGCCACGGATAGTGACGGCTGCGCGTCGAATTGATCGGCATAGCGCCGCGCCAATTCGCGCAGGGCTTGATCGGTTTTGGCTGATAAGGTCAGAAGATGAACGGGCCGACCGGGGTGTGAGGCTTGCACGTCGCGATCGGGCGGCGCCTGCAAAATCACGTGCGCGTTGGTGCCGCCAAAACCAAATGAACTCACGCCCGCCAACGACGGATGATCGCGCCGGGGCCACGGTGTCAAACGGGTCTGCACGCGCAGATGCAGCTCATCAAAGGGAATGTGTGGATTGGGCGACGTGTAGTTCAGGCTGGGCGGCAGCTCGCCGTGCTTCAAAGCCAGCGCGACCTTGACCAGCCCGGCGATGCCGGCCCCGGCTTCAAGATGGCCGATGTTGGTTTTCACCGAGCCGATGGCAAGGTAATGGCTATCGATTCGAGGGCGGCCCAGCACTTCACCCAACGCATTCGCTTCGATGGGATCACCCAGCGCTGTGCCGGTGCCGTGCGCTTCCACGTAATCGATCTGTTCCGGCTGAACGCCCGCATTCGCGAGGGCCTCGCGTAACATGGCCTGCTGCGCCACGCCGTTCGGCACAGTGAGACCGCTGCTGAAACCGTCTTGATTGACGGCGCTGCCCCGGATCACCGCGTAGATCGAATCGCCGTCAGCCACCGCTTTGGACAGCAGCTTCAGCACGATCACGATCGCGCCTTCGCCGCGCGCGTAACCATCGGCCCGCGCATCGAACGTCTTGCAGCGGCCATCCGGCGCGAGGAATTTGGTCAGGCTGATCGACGTGGCCGGGGCAAGTATCAAGTTCACGCCGCCCGCCAGCGCCAGGGTTGATTCGCCCGATCGCAGACTCTGGCATGCGACGTGAATGGCCGTGAGTGACGACGAGCACGCGGTATCGATCGCCAGACTCGGGCCGCGCAGATCGAGCAGATACGACAGGCGGTTGGGCGTGATGCACAACGCATTGCCCGACGTGAAATAGTTGTCGATGAGACCTGGATCGAGCGTTTGATCAGGCACTTGCAGCCGGCTGTAATCGTTAAGGCCGATGCCGACGAACACGCCCGTGCGGCTGCCGGCCAAACGCGCCGGCACAAGGCCGGCATCTTCGAGCGCCGCCCACGCCACTTCCAACACGATGCGCTGTTGCGGATCCATGCTGGCGGCTTCACGCGGCGCAATGCCGAAGAAGTGCGGATCGAATTGATCGACGTCTTGAATGAACGCGCCGTATGGGGTGCGGACCGTGCCCGGCCCTTCGTCGGGATCGAAGAACGCCGCGGCATTCCAACGCTCGGCCGGCACTTCCGTAATCGCATCGAGGCCGTTGCGCAGCAAGTGCCAGTAGGCGGCGGGCGAATTGACGCCGCCCGGCAAACGGCAGCCGATGCCAATGATGGCCACCGGCTCGGTGCGCGCCTGCTCGATCGTATCCAGCTTAGCCCGCAGTTTTTTCAACGCGACGAGCGCCCGCTTGAGCTGCCCGGCTTCGTCGTTGACGTCTGGCGCAGTGCTCATTCCAACTCCCCTTGATCGATCGCGCGCAGCTCTTCATCCAGCAAGGCGCTCAGTTCGTCCTTTGATAGATCGTCCAATTCAGATGTCATATCCGCCGCAGACACGGCCTCGTCTATCGCTTCGAGCGCCGAGGTTGGGAACAACGTATCGGTGAGATAACGGGCGAGCACGCTGACGGTGGGATAATCGAACGTCAGCGTGGGCGGCAGTGGACTACCGATGTCGGCTTGCAGGCGATTGCGCAGCTCGACGGCCATGAGTGAATCCATGCCCAGCCGGAAGAAACCTTGCTGCGGCTCGATGGCGTCGATTGAGTCGAAGCGCATGATGACGGCCACCTGCTGTCGCACGTAATCGATCAACGCCTCATACCGATCGGCCGGGGCCATATCCTCAAGTCGCTGCACAATATCCGAGCGGCCCGACGTCTGATCGCTCGACGCAATCGATGATGTGACCTGCGCCAGATCGCCCAGGAACGCTGACGGTTTACCCGCTGGCAATTGCTTGAAGTAGGTCGGCCAATGGATGTTCAGCACCGCCGCCTGTTCCACAGCCTGGCGCATCACGTAATCCAACGCTTCAATACCCGGCGCGGGCGCAAGGGCTTCAATGCCGCGCCCGGCCAGGCGTTCACTGCGTCCAGCTTGAACGGCCAGGCCCACTTCAGCCCACACACCCCAGTTGACACTCAACGCCGGCAGGCCGGCCGCGCGCCGATGGTGAGCGAGCGCATCCAGAAAGGCATTCGCCGCAGCGTAGTTGGCCTGACCCGGAATGCCCAGCAACGCCGTGATCGACGAGAACATGACGAAGAAGTCGAGCTCGCGCTCAAGCGTGGCGGTATGCAGATGCCATGCACCGTCGACCTTGGGCGCAAAGACGGTGGCAAAGCGCGCCCAATCTTGCAGCAGCAGCACGCCGTCAGCCAGCACGCCGGCCGCATGAATGATGCCGCGCAGCGGCGGCAGCGTTTGATCGATCTCACGCATGAGCCGCGTCACATCGGCCGCTTGTGAGACATCACCCGACATTACCGCGAGGTGAGCGCCCGTTTGCTCCAATGCCTGGATAATCTCGTGCGCGTGCTGATTGGGCGCGCGGCGGCCTAAAAGCACGAGGTGCTGCGCGCCATGCTTCACCAACCACTGCGCCACCAGCAGGCCCAGTCCGCCCAGACCACCCGTGATCAAATAACTACCGTCCGATCGCAGAGCGAGGCCGTTATCCAGCAACGAGGGCTGCGCGTGCGTCAAACGAGCCACGTAACGCCGATCAGCCCGCAGCGCGATCTGATCCTCGTGATCGGGTGCCGCAATTTCGGCGAACAGGGCGGCCTCATCGACATGGGCGGCGTCAGGATCGAGATCGATCAAGCCGCCCCATAGATCAGGATGTTCGACGGCGATGACGCGGCCCAGCCCCCACAGCGTCGATTGCTCCACCGCCACGCTCGCTTCCGCTGATACACGCTGCGCGCCGCGGGTAACGAACCAGACGCGCGGCACCGACGCCTGTTTGAAATGGGCCAGACTTTGAATGAGGTACAGCGCACCTCCGCAAGTGACGGCCTGGGAGTGAGCAGTCAATCCCCACAGATAGATCACGCCGCGCAACGGCAGTTGATCCGTCTGCGCCACTTCGTCGAGCAAGCGCTGAAAGTCTTCGCGGCGCGCGGGGTCTACGCGGATCCGATCGGGTTCACGCGTGAACGATTCGCCGGGCGTGACGACGAGACACTGATCGCCGCGCTCGATCAAGGCCGCTGCCAACTCCAATCCGATCGTACCAGAATCCGAAAAGATCAACCAGCGACCCGATTGAGCAGCGTGCGCCAGAGCGGCCCGTTCGCGCGACTGCAATTGCCACGTAACCGTGTACAGCCAGTCACGCTCTGCCGACGAGATCGCAAGCATGGCTGTGACACACTTTTGCCACGCGCCACTGTCAGCGCTGCGGCTGAAAATCTGGAACGAAGCCGCGTGATCGCCGTCGGGTGTGAGGATGGCTTGAAGCGTCAGTTCAGTCTCACTTATCGGAATGGGCTGCTGGACGGTCAGTTCGCTCAGCGTATGCAGCCTGTCGCCGAAAGCAAGTTGAGCGGCCATGAGCGCCATATCTCGATACACAGCGTCCGGCAAGGTGACGGCGTCGATGTGCTGCTCACGCAAGTAACGGCGGAAGCGCGCGTCGAGTTTGTTTTGCCACACGCGGCTGCCCGCCTGGAGAGGTGCGAGGTCGGGCAACCGATAGCCGAGCAACGGATGATCCAGTTCGGTTGTCCATGCTGCGCCGTGCGTCATCGGACGCGTCTCAAACCAGAAGCGCTCCCGCTGCCACGGATAGGTCGGCAGTGTGACGACGTGGCCGTGCGGATACAGTGCGCGCCAATCGATGGCATAGCCTTGCGTATACAGCGTGTTGAAAGAAGACCACAGGACGGCCTGCTCGTCTTCATCCCGCCGCAATGATGGCACGGCCAAGCCCGTTTGTTGGCGGGTCTGCAAGCCCTGCTCAAGCGCTGCCAGCAAGATCGGATGCGGACTCAACTCGATGAAGGCCGTTATGCCCGCGTCGAGCAAGCGCTGCACCGCCGTCGAAAAGAGCACCGGTTCGCGCAGGTTCCGGCCCCAGTACACTGCATCCAGTGCTTCACCTTCGATCGCTTGCCCAGTCACCGTCGAATAAATGGGCAGTGTTGAAGCGTGCGGTTGTACCGCCGCCAACGAGTCCACCAACTCGCCGCGCAAAGTCTCCATCTGCGGGCTGTGCGCGGCCACGTCCACTTTGACCGGGCGGCAAAAGATGTTGCGCGCTTGCAGCGTTTCAACCACGGCCGCCAACGCGGCCGGCTCGCCGGATAACACCGATGATGTGGGACTGTTGCTGACGGCCACCGACAGGCGATCTTCGTAGCCTTGCAGTGCGGCGCGGGCCTCGTCGATTGAGAGGTTCACGACCGCCATCGCGCCCCGGCCACTGACCCGCTTCATCAAGCGGCTGCGAGTGCAGATGATGCGCAGCGCGTCGTCAAGATCGAGCGAACCGGCGATGTAAGCGGCGGCTACTTCGCCCATGCTGTGTCCGACGACGGCGTCCGGTCGAAGACCCCGCGCGCGCCACACGTCGGCCAGCGCGATCTCGATCGCACACAACACCGGCTGGATCACGTCGATGTCGTCCAGGCGCGCCGTTGGCGAGGTGAGTTGATCGATCAAGCCCCAATCGACGTAGGCGCGCAGCGCTTCGTCACAGCGTTCGATTGTCGCGCGGAAAATCGCATTGTGTTCAAACAACCGCCGGCCCATGCCCGGCCACTGCGAACCCTGACCCGGGCACACAAACGCGATCTTGCCCCGTCCTTCGGCCACCGGACCGATCGGGTGTTCACCACTCTCAACGGCACGCAGCTGATCGATGAGGGCTTCGCGCGTGTCACCCATCACCATGTGTCGATAATCGTGGTGTGTGCGGCGCACACTGGCCGTATAACACACATCGTCCAGCGCGGCGGAATCGTGCGCAAGGAAACTTTGATAGGCGCGCGCCAGATCAGTCAACGCGGCCGGGGTGTGCGCCGACAATAGCAGAATGAACGGCGTGTGACGGGCGGCCCGTGGTGCGATCGAATGCGCTGGCGCGTCTTGCAGCACTACATGCGCATTCGTGCCCGCGATGCCAAAGGCGCTGACGCCGGCGATCAATGGACCTTCATTAACCGGCCACGGACCCAGTTCGCGTTGAACCTTCACCGGCAACGTTGCCCACGGAACTTTCGGGGTAAGGTCTTCCAGGTGCAGACTGGCTGGAATCAGCCGGTGCTGCATTGATAACACAACCTTCATCAAACCCGCGAGACCCGCGGCACCCTCGGTGTGACCGATATTCGTCTTGACCGATCCGATCAAGCAGGGCCGATCGGGTGCACGATCGATCGAGAGGACCGCGCCCAACGCGCCGATCTCGACCGGATCGCCCGCACTTGTGCCGGTGCCGTGGGCTTCAACGTAGTGTACCTGCCCCGGCGAAATGCCGGCATTTTGATACGCTTTGCGCAACAGCTCTGCCTGGCCTGCGCCGCCGGGCGTGGTGAGAAAACCGCTGCTGCGCCCGTCGTTGTTGACGGCGCTGCCGAGGAGGAGCGCGTGCACGCGATCCCGATCGTTCTGCGCCTGTGACAAGCGCTTGAGCACGATCACGCCGACGCCTTCACTGCGGACGTAGCCATTGGCGCGCGCGTCGCCGAACTTGCAGCGGCCATCAGGCGCCATCATGCGCGATTGCGAGTAAGCAATGGTGATGTGCGGTTGAAGGATGACGTTGGCGGCCCCGACGACGGCCAGATCGCATTCGCCCCGGCGCAAACTCTGCACGGCATGATGAACGGCGACCAGTGAAGAGGAACAGGCCGTATCGATGGTGAGGCTTGGCCCCTGAAGGCCGAAAGTGTACGACAGGCGGCCCGCGGCGGAATAGCGCCCGCTGCCGGTGGTCATGTAAAACTCGGCCTGGGCCGGATCGCTGAAGAGCCGCGCTTCGTAATCGTTGATCCACATACCGACGAAGACGCCGGTCTGGCTGCCCGATAAATTTTCGCGTGTTTGACCCGCGTCGTCCAACGCCTCCCAGGCTGCTTCCAGCAGCAGGCGCTGCTGCGGATCCATCACGTCGGCTTCACGCGGGGATATCCCGAAGAAACGCGCGTCGAACTGATCGATGTGATCGAGAAAGCCACCCCAGCGCGACATCACCTTGCCGGGTGTCGCCGGGGTTGGATCGTAATAGGCATCGATGTCAAATCGGTCGGTGGGAATT
>JAUQXD010000653.1 GCA_030834835.1 Thermoflexales bacterium
ATGATCCTGAAACCGGCGAGCGACTCCTTCGTGCTGACGGGTCGAGCCATTACTTGATTGAGGTCGTTGAAGTCCGCGCGCCATGATTAACTCGTCGCTCATTACTCGTCACTCGTCGCGTTTTTCATTGAACATTGAACATTGTTCATTGATCATTGTTTTTTTTGTCGCGTTCTTCTTCCGCACGCACGAACTCGCTGGACTTGGCCTTGGCCTTGAGCACGATGAAGTCGCCGAATGGCAAATCGCCGACGGTATCCGTCACGGCCGCCATGCCCTGTTTTTCCAAGAAGCCTACGGGCAAGAGCCGCTGTTCTTGTATTTGATGGCCGGTTCGACGGCGTTGATTGGCGATAACGTGATCGGTGTGCGATTCACCTCGGTCTTTGTGGCGATGCTGACACTGGCGGCGACGTACCGTTTGCTGCGCCGCCTGCTCAGCCCCACAGTCGCACTGGTGGCTGTGGCCTTCATGGCGATTGCGCTATGGCCGGTGTTCTGGGGCAGGGTGGCCCTCCGCGCGATGACGCTGCCGCTGATGCTGGCGTTAGGGTTTGATTGGTTGTGGCGTGGCTTAACAAAGGATGAAAGCGGAAGGATGAAGGATGAAAATCGTTCCTCCCCCCGTCTTTTTGTGTGGGCTGGCGTTTTCTTTGGCTTGAGCGCATACACCTACCTGTCATCGCGCGCCTTGCCGATTTTGCTGGCGGCGTTCACTATATACCTCGCTTTGTTTGCGCGCGATCGGATGCGAGGCAAATGGCGCGGCCTGTTTGCCAGTTATCTCATCGGCGGATTGATTGCGCTGCCGTTGGCGATTACACTGCTCACGAATCCCGATCTGCAATTTCGGGTGAGTGAAGTCAGTGGGCCGCTCGACAAGGCACTGCAAGGCGACTGGAGCGAGATCGGCGCGAACGTCAATCGCACGCTGGGGATGTTCACCGTCAAAGGCGATAGCACCGTGCGCGACAATTGGCCCGATCGACCGGTGTTCCCGGAACCGATCGGCGCGATGTTGTTTGGCGCGGGTGTATTGATTTCGATCACACGCTTGCGTCAGCCACGCTACGCGCTGGCCTTGTTGTGGATCGGCGCAATGTTGATCCCGACGATCGTCACGACGGGTGCCCCCAACTTCACGCGCACGCTGGGCGCGCTGCCGATGGTCTTCGCCATGCCCGGCATCACCGTCGAGTGGGTGTTGTTCTGGCTGCCGCGCTTTATCCCGATGCGGAATTTCTCGACGATGTCGTGGGTTACGGGCGCTATTGGCGGCGTGGCGTTGATCGGTGTGTTGGGCGTCAACGCTGCTTCCACTTACGACGACTACTTCATCAAGTGGCCCAATCATCCCGAAACGCAATTCGTTTTTCAAGCCGATTTTGCGGGGATTGCCAAGTACATCGATGCGAGTGACGTAATGGATGTGTCCGTCGGCGGCTTATCGAACGATACGATGG
>JAUQXD010000654.1 GCA_030834835.1 Thermoflexales bacterium
GCAGCTGTCCCCGTCGATGGTGAGGCCGTGCTCGCGGATCGCGTCCAGCGCCTCGCGCCACGACCCGATCATGGAGACATCTGCCACGTCCGATAGCCGTGCCGCGAATAACGTCGCCATTGCGCCGGTGCCGATGATGGAGATTTGCATGTGTTCCTCGAGTGTTTAATCACGTACTGCGTGATACGTGTTGCGTATTGCGTGTCGCACAATCGTTCTCTCGCGCTATCAAACTATGGGACTATCGCACTATTGACTGCACTTCCTGCACAAACGCTTCAAACTCCGCGTCATCGATGGCGAAGGAATTTTCAACCGTCGGGAAGGCGCGCGTGCTGACTTCAGTCACGTATTGCTTCACGGCGTCGATGATGATCGGGCGGATGTTGGCATAGCGCTTGTTATGCCGGGGCGAGAAGCGATCGAAGTAGCCCAGCAGATCGTGGAAGACCAGCACCTGCCCATCGCAGCCCGCGCCCGCGCCAATGCCGATCGTCGGGATGGTGAGCTGCTTCGAGATGAATTCGCTCACCCGCGCAGGCGTGGTCTCCAGCACGATGGCGTAGGCACCGGCGGCTTGCAAAGCGAGTGCGTCTTCGAGCAGTTTATGCGCACCCGATCGAGTTTTGCCTTGAATCCGATAGCCGCCCAACTTAGACACAGATTGCGGCGTCAAGCCGATGTGGCCCATCACGGCGATGCCTGCGTCCACGATCGCTTTCATGGTCGGGGCCATCTCCGCGCCGCCTTCGAGTTTGACCGAATCTGCGCCCGCTTCCTTGAGGAAACGTCCGGCGTTGCGCACGGCTTCTTTCACATCGGCTTGATATGACATGAAGGGCATATCGCCGACGATGTGCGCGTACTTGGTGCCGCGTTTGACGGCGGCCGTATGGCTGATCATCTCGTCCATCGTGACGGGCACGGTGGACTCGTAGCCCAGCACGACCATGCCCAGCGAATCGCCGACGAGGATCAGATCGACGCCGGCTTCGTCGACGGCCAGCGCGCCGGGGTAGTCGTAAGCGGTGATCATGCTGATGGGTTCACCGCGCTGTTTCTTGGCGTGCAAAGCAGGGATGGTGACTTTTTTGCGGTCCATGTTTGACTCTCCTTCAGATCATGCTGATAGTAGGTCTTGACGAGTGACGAGTGAAACAACACGCCCGATCGGATTGGAACACCGATCGGGCGTGAGAGAGGCGCAATGATTTGACCTGGTTTGCGTCTCGGTCACATGATCGTGATCCAAGCGAACTACCAATCTGCTAACCTGCAAATTTACTAATCTACTAACCACGCTCGCTGCTCGCCGTATAGCGAAGTCAGCGGCACTGGAATTATAGCGCATTCGTGGCGATGGTACAATGGCTCAAATTCACATCGGGGAGACTGCGATGAAAATCCCGAAATACTGGGCGAAAAGTACCGCTAAAGTGCGCGGTGACCGGGGCGAATTCGATCTCACTTTTTGGCGCTGGTCAGACACCAGCCAGGCGGATGCCTCGCAGGCGGCCGATGCACGAGCGCGCGAAATGGCCGCACGTTTTACGTCGTTCCGCGACCTCGATCGATACGGCTATGCTGATCGGCCGCTGCGCGAAGAAATCATCGAATCGATCAAGGGCAGCGATGGTCGCGAGAGCGCCGTCGTGACGCGCAATTCGTACGGTGCACTGATTCTGAATGCGGCACGCGTGATGTTCATCGATATTGACTTTGATACGAAGCCAAAGCCGGGCGGGTTGTCGGGGCTGTTTCGATTGGGTGGCAAAGCTCCATTATCGCCGGAGGCCGATCATCTGGCGCGCATCGAGGACTGGGCGCGGCGGCATCCGCAATGGAGTATGCGCGTGTATCGCACCTTTGGCGGTTTGCGCGGCCTGATCACGAACGAACTGTTTGAGCCGACCGATCCGGGCAGCACAGATGTGTTGAAGAGTTTGAACAGTGATCCGTTGTACGTGCGGTTGTGCCGCGCTCAGGAGTGTTTTCGTGCACGCCTGACGCCGAAGCCGTGGCGGTGTGGAATACCTAATCCGCCGTCACGCTATCCGTGGCCGACGACGGAGGCGGAGATGGCTCAACGGCAGTGGGAGCGAGCGTATGAATACGCGGGCAATCGCTATACGACCTGCAAACTGGTGAAGCAATTTGGCTCGGCCAGTATGCCGTCGGACGTAGCGCGTGTCGTGGAGATTCACGATCGATATGCGCGCCGGGGTGACCACTTCGATCTGGCTTAAAAACCTCGCAGGTCTTCGCGGCGCAGCCGCGCCGAGACCTGCGAGGTTTAATCATCAAGTCTAGCCAAATCTTCCCGTGATGTAATCTTCAGTCTGTTTCTTAGTGGGCTTGGTGAACAGTTGGCGCGTTTCGCCAAACTCGACGAGTTCGCCCAGCCAGAAGAAGCCGGTGAAGTCGCTGGCGCGGGCGGCCTGCTGCATGTTGTGCGTGACGATGACGATGGTGTACTTCTGCTTCAAATCCTGCATCAACTCTTCGATCTTCAACGTCGCGATCGGATCGAGCGCCGAACACGGCTCGTCCATCAAAATCACTTCCGGCTTCACGGCCAGCACACGCGCGATGCACAGGCGCTGTTGTTGACCCAGGGCCAGTTCCAGCGCGGGACTCTTGAGTTTGTCTTTCACGTCTTCCCACAGCGCCGCGCCGCGCAGCGATTGCTCCACTACGGAATCGAGTCGCTCGGTGTTCATCCGCAAAGCGCGTGGTCCAAAAGCCACGTTGTAGAAGATGGATTGCGGAAACGGATTCGGCTTCTGAAAGACCATGCCCACGCGCTGGCGCAGATCGACCACGTTCAACGTCGTCGCCAGCACATCGACGTCGTCCAGCCGGATGCTGCCTTCGGCGCGGGTGCCGGGAATGGTGTCGTTCATGCGATTGAGGCAGCGCAGAAACGTGGACTTGCCGCAGCCGCTCGGCCCGATGAGGGCGGTAATGTAATGCTCGGGAATATCAATCGTGATGTCGAGTAAGGCCTGTTTCTTGCCGTAGTAAAAA
>JAUQXD010000655.1 GCA_030834835.1 Thermoflexales bacterium
AAGACCGAACTGTACAAAGTGGTGCGCCAACGCCTGAACGAGTTGGAGCAATCGGCCAATCGCGAACTGCGCATCAGTGGCCAATTGCTGCGATATGCCACCGCGCACCACCTCGTTCACAACATGTTGCCGACGGGCCGCTCGGTGACTTACACCGCGGCCGACGACGAATCGATCCCCACGCTGCCGATTGGCGGCCAACTCGAGGCCGGATCAGCGATCACCGCAACAACGGATGCCATCGCTGAAGAGGGCGCAGATGATGCAGGACGCGGCGAACTGCTGGTGCCCTACGTGGCTTATGCGCGTCAGTTCTATCTGCCGCAGTGGGTAGCGCTGGATGATCAGGAGCACCTGTTGGTGAACTCGATCAACGAGGCGGAGGCGCACCTGGCGTCGATGCAGCGCTACATGAACGTGCTGCACATTGCGCTGTCGGTCGCGCCCTACATCGTGGCCGATGAAGACTACCAGCAGAAGCGCTACGGCATGCTGGGGCAGCTGATCAATCAGGGCCGGGCGCTGGCCCGCTACGAAACGATCGACATCGTCGAGACGATCAAGCGGCGCGCGGCGCGGCACGAGTTGAATCGCGGCCTGAGCCTGAGCCTGCCGTACTTTGACGATCAGACGTTGAAGATGGAACTGAACAACTTCGAAGTGATCCCGGCGGGCCGCATCATGTTTGTGCCGGCCTTTGTGGTGCGCGCCGCGCGTGAAGAGCAGGCCAAGGTCAGCGAAGACACGCGCCTCAGCGCGTCAACGCGCAAATATTTACTGGCTGAGCTGAAGATGTTGGAAGACGCATTTGAAGTTGGAAATTAGAGGTTGGAGATTGGAGGGTAGCGCTGATGATCGGGCGGCGGGCCGCCAACATCGACCCTCCAACTTCTAGCCTCTAACCTCCAACTTCCAAGAATCAGGTGACCCCATGTTATTCTCAATCATACTTTTACTAGCGATCGTTTTTCTCGCCTGGAAGATTTCACCGCGCGAAAACAAAGAACACGCCCACGTTCACGGCGCGGGGCAGATCGGTTTGCTGGCCGCTATCGCGTTGTTTGGCGTGGACTACTTCACGTCGTATTTTTACGCCACCGGCGAAATGATGCACGCGTTACATCCGTACGGCCTGCAAGATAAAGCCTACATC
>JAUQXD010000656.1 GCA_030834835.1 Thermoflexales bacterium
TCGCCGCCGTAATTGTCCGTGCGCGCGATCAAGTACGCGGCAAACAGTCCGCAACCCATCAGCATCGCCCCCGTCAGGCCGCGCCGCTGTTTGTCACGCAGCGCGATCAGTGCGCCGATCAGGCCAAACAGCAGCGCAGGCGTGAAGGCAAAGAAACCGCGTTCCCCGATCAACAGGTTGTATGCATAGTTCACGCCGAATTCCAGCGAGTAAAAGCCGTTCGTGCCGCCCACCGTCGGGTTGAGTACCGTGCCGAAAAAATCGTATGCCTTCGGATCGAAGTACAGCGGCACAATCGTCCCCGCTGCCCAATAGTTGACAGCGGCACTCAGCGCAAACGGCACACTCGCACCAACCGCAAACACGATTAACTTCGCCCGATGGGCGATCAGCACCCACAGGCCGATCGCCCCGACGAACAACGCCAGCGTCAGATCGATGTTGGCCGACAGGCTGATCAACAGTCCCGACCAGAACAACCGCCTGTTGGTGTCATTCCGAGGAGCGTCCAGAGCGGAACGCAGTGAAGTCGAAGGATGCGACGAGGAATCTCTGCGCCGCCTGACACGATATCCTGGCACGGCCAGAGATTCCTCGCTCCGCTCGGAACACCTGCACCCACTGGCAGGTGCGGTGTGACACGACACCAGCAGCCAGAAACCCGCGAACAACACCAGCGCCGCCGGGACATGCCCCGCAAACACGATCGAGTATGGGGCGATGGGTGACGCGATGCCTAAAGCGATTGCCAATCCCGTCGCCAACGTCCCGCCTGCACCCGCGTCCAACATCGCGCGCCAGAACAACGCCACCAGCAGCGCCGATGAGCCACCGATGAAGATCAACGTCAACCAGTAGAACGCGGTAAAGCGTGCGCCGGTCGGCGACAAAACGCGGCAGGCCGCGGCGTCTTCATCGGGCACACAGATCGTCGGATCGAGTGTCAGGCCAAAGACGTTGTGCAACACCCAATACACGCCGGCCGCGCCCACCGACAGCAGCGGCGTTTTATCGGAGTAGAAATGTTCGTTGATGAAGACTTTGTCGCCGGTGCGATTGAACTCGGTGTGGTCGATGCTGAACGTCCCCTGCTCGACCAACGCCTGCACGGTCGCCATACGCGATTCTTCCTGCCACGAATGCGTGTGAACCTTCGTTAACAGCGCCCACACCACCAGAAAACCGATGAAGAGCAGCAGGCCGATCGGGCGGCGCGACAGGACGCGATCGAGTTGATTCATGGCGCAACCTGCACTCGATCGAGCATAATCCGATCGGCCACACGCTGATCACCGACCAGAATCGGCCAGCGCTCGCCCGTGTCTTTGCGATAGACACCCACGCCAAGTTCATATGCACCAGGCGGCGTATCAGCCGGCACGCCGATGAATTCGTGCTGCTGAATAAAGACATCGCCGGGCTTCAAGTACGAGCCGCCCACGTCCAACTGATCTTGCTGGGCCAGCACATCGGTCGGCGTGCGATAGAGATGCGTGAACAGCAGGGTATCATCGGGCACCGGGCCGGTCACGCGCCAGTACGTCACGACCGCAACCGTCTCGCCTGCCCTGACCAATTGCGGCTCAATGCGATACCCGATCAGTTCCAGTGAGTTGTTGAAATTGATCGGCAGTTGGGCCGTGGATGAGATCGCTGCTTCAAGCGGCCACGCCACTTTCAAATCGCGCCATGCCGCAAGTTGATCGGTCAGCGCCGGGCGCGCATCGACTTCCAGCATGCTGAGCTGACCCGGAACAGGTCGTGCCCGATCGAACCAGGGCGTCTTCAAAAAGCGCCCCAGATATTCTGTGAGTGGTTGTATGTCAGGATGCACAAACACAAACTGGCCGGACGCCGGAATGACCAGCGCATAGCGACAGTCATGCCAGCGGATGTTGAAGTCGCGACGCGGATACAGGTACGGCAGACTGGCCTGGGCGACGGAGCTGTGATATTTCGGCGCCCAGGGAAATACGATCCATAAAGTGCATTGTGCCAGGGGCGGCATAGAGGTTTGAGTCGCCAGATAGCGGCCCACATCACGCAAATCCGCCTGGTAGGTTGAGCGAGTCTGATTGCGGGCCGGCCACACCCCAAACATGTCCTGCGTTGTCCAAATGAGATTGATTCCAAACAACGCCAGCAACCCCGCGACAAACACCGGGCGCGCCCGGGTGGAGACGACCCGATCAAACCCCCGCCCGATCGCATCGCCTCCGATCCCGACAAACGCAAAGACCACGGTTTGCGCACTGATCAGTCGTGCAAACGGGAAATGTGGATCGAGCAAAAGGCTGGGCAACAATGACACGCCCAGGACGATGAGCGCCAGCGCGTGCGCCGACCGGCGCAAAAAACGAAGCGCGGCCAGCAGGCCCAGCGCAAACAGGCCGGCGCCGACCGGTTCGAAAATCGGCCGGTAGGGAATATTGAATTCATTGGAATCATCGCCCACAAATGCAAACTGTCCCAGCACCTGCGGCACCGACTCTGACAGCCGCTCGACCAGAGTCGTGCCCACATCGGACTGGCTGTACTGATCGGTTGGCAGCCGATCGATCTCTGGCTCAAGCGTCGCAGCGACCAGCAGCGGCGCGGCCGTCACCTCGGCCACAATGATGAAGACCGCAATGCTGCGCCACGCGCGCCGATAGGCGGCCCGGTGGAACACGGCCAGATAGACACCAAATATCACGAACACGATGAACAAACCACGCGGGATGGTGTGAACATATTGAGCGACGCCCAGCGCCAGGCCGCCGGCTATACACAGGCGTATATTCGGCCGGCCGCCGTTCGATAGCGCCGGTTCAATACCGCGCCAGAACGCATACAGCGCCAGGGCGTAGGTGGGTACCTCCAATATCTCGCGCTCGATGGCCCGTCCCATAACAATCGACCACCAGGTCACAGCCGCCGCGCCCAGCGCGATCAGCCCCACCCGCCGGCCGAACAGTCGACGGGCCAGCACATAGCTACAGGCCAAACCGATCATTCCGGCAAAAACCGACGGCAGGCGCATGGCCAGTGGATTAACGCCCCACACGGCCTGTGAGGCCGACAACAGCGGATAATAACCCGGCTCGACACCATAGCCGCGAGTGTACAACAACCGCCAGTCGCCGTCGCGCACCTGCGCCGCGACATCCAGCTCAGAGACCTCGTCATGCGTCAGACCAGGGGGCACTTCGGTGATGGCATACGTGCGGAACGCGAATGCCACGAGCAGCAGTCCAATGGCGACCCACAATGCTTTTGAGTTTGAGGCCGGGCCTGGTTGATCGTTCATTTTAGCAGCACCACGATGTGATCGCTTGCAGCGTTCAATGACAGCTCTACGCGTCGAAGTGTTGCCGGATCATACAGACCCAGATTGATTGCGGTGGCGCCGGCAGCCCGATCGATCACCAGGTGTTGCACGATGAGGTCGCCCTTCTCCAGGGCAGACACGTTCACGTGTAAACCATCGGCCTGCGCCACGAGGGTCTGGGTCGCGTCCACCGCGTGTGCAAAGATCGATAGCGGGCTATTGATCGGGCGCTCGACCCGCCAGTAAGTCGTCAATGCCAGCGTCGAATCAGCCGTGAGTTCATAACCGATCAATGACAGGCCGCCGTCAAATTCGATTGGCAGTTTTAGCGTCGATCGATCCGGAGCAATAATCGGCCTGTTTTCCAGTGTTTTCAGGACAGCGCCGACCATCGCCCGCGCATCAATCTGCCACAGCCGCAGTTCGCCGCTGGCATCGTTGCCCAACCGCGTGCCGTTCGTGGTAAGCGCCTCACGCAGTTGAGGCGCAAGGCCGAAGATCGGTTCGCCGCCGCGCGCGATGTAACGCGCCGCGCCTTGCATATCGATTACGGCGGCGTTCTCGCCCACCCATTTGACGATCAACTGACGATCGGGTTGTTTGCCCAGCGTCGCGGCATCGAGGTCGCTGGCGTACGGCCCCAGCACCACGGTGCGATCAATTTCATTCACAGGATAGGTCACGTGATAGATCAAGAATGACCGCCCGACTCGTTCAACGGGTTGCATATTCCTAAACGGCTCATATAGCCCCCAGCGACTATACAACAAGCCCAGTTGCAGACTACTCACGCTGATGGCATACCAGCCGGGTTTCCGCGCGTGGGCCGTAAAGCCGTCACTGTCCGGGCCAGAATCACGCAGCGAAAAACTCGGCAGGAGATTCACGTTCAGGCCATACGCTTCAGGCCGCGCCGAACCGTAGTAGGCCACGTTCAATTGATCGAGTTGGCGCGCGGCCTGCCACTCACGCAGCGCGATCAAGTCCTGCCCCCAGTCCAGATTGGAATCGAC
>JAUQXD010000657.1 GCA_030834835.1 Thermoflexales bacterium
ACTTTGCAGTGGTGCGGCCAGCAGCGAGCGCGTCTCGGCCGGCAGACCCAGCGGCCGCACCCCGGGCTGCTCCGCCAGATCCGGCAGATGCACCACCTGCCGTTCGACCATCAATGTGTGATAGGGTTCGTCGTCGAGTGAATATTCGTCATCGGCCATACGCTGATCGATCCGCCCGTTCTCGGTGACTGCACTGGCGATGTGGTGCTCGTCATCCACCAGGATGATCACCGCGTGATCGGCGCTGGGGATGATGCGCCGGGCCGAATTGACAATCAACTTGAGGATCGTGTCCAGATCGAGCGTTTGATTCAAGGCCCGGCTGATGGCGGCCATGACCTCGCTTTCCTGCAGGCGGCGTTGCAGCGCCTGATGCTGCCGCGCATTCCCGATGGCGATGGCCGCCCAATCGGCGGCGGCTTCCAGCAGGCGGGCATCGTCGGCGGTAAACGACGCCGCTTCACTGTGCACGGCCTCCATCACGCCGATGACTTCTGCCCCCAGTTTCAACGGCACCGCGATAATGTCGCGCGCGTGGTATTCACTGATCTGCTCGATGTCGCGGTAGGCCCGATCCTGTGCGTTGACCGATTGCAGGCGCGCCGCGCGGCCGGAGCGCAGCACCTCGCCGGCCAGTCCGACGTTGGCGGGAATCTGCTGCCCCAGCAGGCGTTCAGCGCCGGCGCCGTTGACGGCCGCAAACCGTAACTTGTTGTTGCTGCCCGGCATCAGCACCGAGACGCCCTCGGCCTGCAGGCGCGCCATCACCTGATCGATCACCGCTTGCAGCGCGCCGTCCATATTCAGCTGCGTCGTGACCGCCTGACCGATCTGGCCCAGCGCGGCCAACTCTTGCACCCGCCGCTCAATTTCCGCCTCGGCCTGTTTACGGCGGGTGATGTCGCGCAGGGTCACGACAAAGGCTGTCTGTGGATTCTCATCAATACGGCCAACTGAGATTTCGATCGGGAATTCATCGCCATCTTTGTGACGACCTATGCCTTCACGGTACTCACCCGACAGGCCGCTGTACGCGCGGTCAGCCTGAATCTCCTTCACCCGTTCCATATGCACGGCCGCGAACCAATCGGGCATGAGCAGGTCAATCGATTGCCCCAGCGCCTCGTGAGTCCGATAGCCAAAGATACGCTCGGCGCCCGGATTGAACAGGCGAATGTGCAGGTCGGCGTCCACCAGTACGATGGCATCGGCCGAGATGGCGACGATGCTCGCCAACCGCGCTTCGCTGGCGCGCAGGGCATTTTCGGCCCGTCGGGCGCGCAGCAACCGGCGCACGCGCTGCCGCATCACGGCGCTGTTGACGGGTTTGGTGATGTAATCGGTGGCGCCGGCTTCAAAGCAGCGATCGATCGAGTCGCGATCATCCAGCGCGGTGATCATCAACACGGGGGTGCGATCGCCTTCGGGCAGCTGCTGAATCCGGGCGCAGGCCGCCGCCCCGTCCATGATCGGCATGCGGATGTCCATCAGCACCACGTCGGGATGCCATTGCTCAAACGCTGCGATCGCCTCAATGCCGGTGCCGGCTTCCGTCACCTGGTAGCCTTCGCGCTCCATGAGCAGCCGCAGGACCGATCGGATCCCGGCGTCGTCGTCAACGATGAGGATGAGAGATTTTTGTTCGGACATACCCGGAGCTTTGAGGACGAACAAACTGCTTAACGTGCCGCCGGTCGGATGGTCAATCGCCACGAAACAGCGCCACCCGCTGCGCAGTCTTCAGCCCGCAGGCCGGCTGCGATGACGGACTCTGGTTGATCGATGCTTACATTGTAATTCCGATCCCGCAACATATCAAAGTCGCCGTAACCGGCGTTGATTTCGGGCTTGAGGCCGGTGACAAACCGATCGGCTCCGCCGCCCCACGTGATCCAGATCGTCACTCCGGCCAACCCCTGGCCCGCCGCGTCCTGGACGGTCACGCGAATCTGCGGTGTGGCCGTGGCGCGGGTGCATTCGGCGATCTGGCTGATGATTTGATAGCCAGGGTTGTAGGTCGGCACCGGCGAAGGTGTCAGCGGCGGCG
>JAUQXD010000061.1 GCA_030834835.1 Thermoflexales bacterium
GTACGTCAAACCGCCGCCGCGTCTACGTCAAACGGCCGAGGTGAACCCTGGCACAAAACCGCTGGCGGTTGATAAGACCTGTCAGGTGGCGCAAGTGTACCTGGAGAACAAGGCTTGCTTGCGCCACCTGACAGGTCAGAAGCTTTTACATCTCCAGATGCGCCAGCCCCTCACGCTGCGCGTACAGCGCGGCCTGCGTGCGATTGGCCAGATGCAGTTTGCCCAGGATGTTGCTGATGTGGGTGCGCACCGTGCGCTCGCCGATGAACAACTTGTCGGCGATCTCCTGATTGGCCAGGCCGCGCGCCACCAGCGCCAGCACCTGCACCTCCCGCTCGGTCAGCGGATCTTCGGCGGGCGGCAGATCGGCCGGGCGTTTCAACTCGCCCACCAGTTTGCGCGCAATCGTCGGATGCAGCGACACCTGGCCGCAGTGCACATCGCGAATCGCCTGCAACAGTTCGCGGGGCGCGGTGTCTTTCAACATATAGCCCGTCGCGCCGGCCTTGATGGCGGGAAACACCTGCTCGTCTTCGGCGAAGCTGGTCAACACTAGAATGCGCGCCTGCGGATTCGACCGCATAATATCGATGATGGCTTCCAGACCGGTCTTGCGCGGCATTGCCATATCCATCAACGTCACGTCGGGGTTCAGTCTGGCGTGCAAATTCACGGCTTCGACGCCGTCGCTGGCCTCGCCGACGAGTTCCAGATCGGGTTCGGTGGTGATGAGAGCGCGCAGCCCGTGGCGGACTACGGCGTGATCATCAGCGATAAGAATACGAATGCGTTCGGTCATCAGTTCCTCCGATTGATTAGCTCTTCCAACGGTGCTACGCTTCGATCACACTCAGGCGCGGTACTTCGACGGCGACGCGCGTGCCCTGGCCCGGCGTAGAGTCAATCGTCAACATGCCCTGCAATTGAGCCACCCGTTCCTTCATGCTGGTCAGTCCCATACCGCCCTTTACGTCGCTCGTCAACAAAGCGGACCCGCGCCCGTCGTCGGTCACTTCCAGCGTGATGCCGTCATTATCGCCGCGCAGGCGCACCACCACCGATCGGGCGGCGGCGTGCTTCAGCGCGTTGTTCAATGCCTCTTGCGCCACACGGAATAAACCTTCTTCCAGCGCGGGCGGCAAACTGCCCAGGCTGCCTTCGATCAGGAAGCGCGCTTCAACGCCCGCGCGTTTCTCGACGGAATCCAATCGGGCCTGCAATGCTCCGAGCAAGCCTTCGTGCTCCAACGCCAGCGGCCGCAGCTGATACACCAGCAAGCGCATCTCTTTGAGCGACTGCTGCGCGATCTCGCCCATGTCGCTGAGATATTGCGCCGCCTGCAGCACATCCACATCGATCAGCCGGCGGCCGGCCTCAGCCAGCAGCGTCAGACTGTAGAGCGATTGCGTGACCGAGTCGTGCAGATCGCGCGCGAAGCGCTGGCGCTCTTCCAGCACGGCCTTGCCTTGCGCCTCGGCGAAGAGCCGCGCATTCTCCAACGCCACCGCCACCTGATTGGCCAGCGCCAGCACGACTTCGGCGTGATGGGCGTCGTAGAAGCCCGGCTGCACGTGCTCCAGCGACAGGTTGCCGATGACGCGGCCCCGGGCAATCAGCGGCACGCCCATCCACGAGCGGGCGTGGGGAGCGATGGTTTCATAGTCGGCCGGGCCTTCTGCGCGAAAGGTGACGGCCCATGAATCAGCCCGGTCGTTGAGGTCGGGAATGACCAGCACGCGCCGCTGGATCAGCACCTCGTCGGCCACGCGGCCGATCAGCGCGAACTCGGCGCCGACCGGCCGATCGAGGCGGGGTGCACCGCGCGCGGCGCGCACCCGCAGGGCCTGGCCTTCCAGCGTGTTAATGCGCGCGCTGGTGTAATCGACAAAGACCTTCAAAGCATCCAGGATCAGCCCCAGCAGCGGCTCGATTTCCAGCGTTGACGCCACGTTACGCGATACGTCCAGCAGCGTCGAAAGCTCGCGGGTGCGTTCGACGACGCGCTGTTCCAGCACTCGCTCGGCCTGGACCTGCTCGGTGATGTCGCGCAGCACGGCCAGCATGTGCGGCTCGCTGCGATAGGTGATGGGGATGCCCGTCACCTCCACCGGAAACAGCGAGCCATCCTTGCGCACATCCACGGCGCGGCAGCGGTATTCGCGGCCGGACCTCACTGTTTCGGTGAACTCGGCAAAGAGATACAGCGAATCAGGATGGATGATGTTGATCGTCGGGATCGTGCGGAATTCCTCGACTGTATAGCCGTGCATCCTGGCCACGGCGGGATTGAAATCGACCATCCGCCCGTCGATCGTATCGACGAATAGCCCGTCGCTGACGGCTTCGAACACGCTGCGATATTGCTCCTCCCGATCGCGCAGCGCTTTTTCGGCTTCCACCTGGGCGCTGATGTCGCGCACGATGGCAAAGGCGTGCGGCTGGCCGCGCAAGGTGAAAGGCGTGCCGATCACTTCGATGTGGAATGTCGAGCCGTCCTTGCGCACATCCACCGCCCGACAGTGATATTCCCGCCCGGCGCTAACCGTCTCCATGAACGCTGCAAACAACGGCAGTGAGTCAGGATGAACGAACTGCATCGGCTGCACGTGGCGGAATTCCTCTACCGTGTAGCCGTGCATGCGAGCCATCGCCGGGTTGAAGTCTACCAGCTGCCCGTCAAGGTCATTGATCGCCAGGCCGTCCAGGTTGGACTCAAACACATTGCGATATTGCTCCTCGCGCTCGCGCAGCGCAGCCTCGGCCTGCACCTGGGCGCTGATGTCACGGATGGCGGCAAACGCATGGGGTTGGCCGCGCAGCGTAAACGGCGTGCCGCGGACTTCGATGTGGAAGAACGACCCGTCCTTACGCACGTCCACTGCCCGGGCGTGGTATTCCTGGCCGGCTTTGACCGCCTCCATGAAAGTCGCAAACAGGTGCAGCGAGTCAGGATGGATGAACCGGGTCGGTTGTAACTGGCGGAATTCTTCCACGGTGTAGCCATGCATATGGGCAGCCGCGGGATTGAAGTCAACCAGTTGCCCATTCAGATCGTTGATGAACAGACCATCCAGGCTCGATTCAAAGACGTTGCGATATTGCAGTTCGCGCTCGTGCAGCGTTTGCTCCACCTGCACGCGCTCGGTGGTGTCACGGACGATCGCCAGCGCGTGGGGTTGGCCGCGATACATGAACTGCGTGCCGACGATCTCGACTGGAAACTGTGAGCCATCCCGGCGCAGGTCAAAACCTTGCGCGCGGAATTGGCCGCCGGCGCGCGCCCGGTCGATGAATTCCTCCAGGCCCGATAGCCGATCGGGCGGCACCAGCAGTTCCGATCGGAGGCCGCGGCATTCATCAACCGTGTAGCCATGCATGCGCGCTCCAGCCGGGTTCACATCGATGACATACCCGTCCAGGCTGTTGATGAACAGGCCGTCCAGGCTGGCTTCAAAGATGCTGCGATACTGCTCTTCGCGCTCGCGCAGCTCGGCTTCGCTGCGCTTACGCTCGGTGATGTCCTGCACGTTGGCGACGCGATAGAGCACCTGACCCCGCGCATCTTTGACGGCGGTCAAATCGACTAACACCGGAAAAACCGAGCCGTCTTTGCGGACATGCTTCGACTCGATGACGGCATGGCCGGTCTCGTTGGCGGCCTGAATAAGCCCGCGCAATTCATCGGCGGTGCCCGGCGCGAAGACGCTGCCGATGGGCTGACTCGACAGCTCTTCGACAGTGAAGCCGTGCATCCTGGCATACGCGGGATTCATCATCTCCAGCGTGCGGCCGTCGGCGCTGCCGATCGCCACGCCCCACTCGGCGTGCTCGAAGATGTGCGCCCAGCGATGCAGTGACCGCTCGGCCTGTTTTCGTTCGGTAATATCGCGCACGATGGCGACCACCTCATGCGGGCCGTCGGCCACCATGCGCGCCTCAAAGTCCTTGAGTCCGCCCACGGTGGACAACGAGTATTCCAGTGTCTGGATTTGCCGGGTGGTCAGGGCGGCATCGATCTTCCTCAACATGCAGTCCACCACGCCGTCCGGGGCGGGCAGCTGGCGCAGGTTGCCGCCGATGACGGCCTCCGGCGGCAGGGCCATGTCGCTGGCGTCGGCGTGATAATCGAGGAAAGTGCCAGCCCGATCCACGCGGAACATCATATCGGGAATCGCATTCAGCAGCGCCTGGCTTCTGGACTCGCTGGTCTGCAGCGCCGCGAGCGCAGCCTCTCGTTGAGATTCGGCCCGTTTGGCCTCAGACATATCCTGAGTCACCGCCATGCCCGCGATGATGGCGCCGCGATCATCACGCAGCGGCAGGGTGCGCGAGAGATAGATATGTCCGCCAAATTCCGCTTCAAACACATGCGGCTCGCCGGCCAACGCCGCCCGATAATGCGGCTCGACGATCTCGATGGTCTCCGGCGGCAGCGCTTCCCAGATCGTCAGACCTTCCAGCATCTCTTTCGACAGACCCACGTCGGCCAGACCGGCCCCATCGGCCAGCGTGTAGCGCAGGTTGGCGTCGAACAGGAAGACGGCGCCGTTGGGGAAGCTGCGGGCCAGTGCGCGATAGCGCTCATCGCTGCGACGCAATTCCTCTTCCATCTGCTGGCGGCGCGCCAGGTCTTCTTCCAGACGGCGGTTGATGCGGGTGATTTCGTGGGTGCGTTCTTGCACGGCCTGCAAAAGCGAGGTCTGCCGGTTGACCGAGAGATACACCAACCCGGCGAGCAGCACCTGCACGATCAAGCCACCCGCCTCAAAAATCAGCAATGAGCGCTGGCCGGGATCGCCGCTCAGCAATTCCGCCCGATACCAGGCAGTTGCCAGCAACCACAGCGGCACCAGGACGGCTAACGTCAACACGGCGGCCAGCGCGCCGCTGCGCGGGCGGCGCGCCGCTACAGCGAAGTGAAATGCAGCGGGTTCCGATCGGTTGGTCATATCTCCCTCAGTCTGCGTCGAGCGCCAAATACGTGACAGTCGGCCAGGCCGAAGGTTGCCAGAACACGCGCGCAAATCTCTTCCACGCAGAAGCGGCTGTCACTGTTTATGCTGTACGTCATGGCCCTGTATTTCGATCGGTCCGGGGGGAGTGGCCCGATCGTCTCCCAATTTCGGCTGAACGCATTATAGCAGATAACGGGCCGTATTTGAAGTGTTGGAAATAGCCGTATGCACGCAAAGTTGGTCAG